>JAFGMS010000496.1 GCA_016927375.1 Anaerolineae bacterium | reverse complement strand
TCAAAGAGGCGCTCTTCGTTCCAGATCCGTCGCTCCTTCGTCGATCCTTCGTTTGGAAGCACAAGGAGCTTCTCCTGCCCATTCTGGCTGCTCAGGAAAACTTGGCATTGTCAAAGTAATCAGTTTTCAAATAACTCCCTCGCATATCACAGAGTCATCAACCATCTCAACTTTGGTTTTTGCTGAATGCTGATAACTAAACGATGAATATAAAAGCGACATGGGCCACACAGTCTATATCTGAACCATAAGGGTCAACTTAAGGGCCTCGTATACTCGATGATCCACTTTCAGCCTCGCGAACTGCGTGTCATTCCCGCTCTCGCGGGAATGGCAGTAGCCGTAGCGAAAAGGATGATATTGGGCTTAAGTTGACACCTATGATATCTGAACACAAGGTGCCTGTTTCTCGTTTTGCATAAGCACATCGTCGGCGCGATCATATGCGGCTTGCTATAATTTCCCGGCAAGATGTCTGCAATTATTCGGTGAGGGAATTCTTTATGCATACGACTGTCCGCCGTCTCCGTAATGAACGCGTGCTTTCACTTGTGTTGCTAATCCTGGCGATCTCTGTTTGGCTGGGGGTGATGCGGACATTTGGCCTGGATGACAGCTTCATTACTTATCGCTACGCGCGCAATGTCGCAGCGGGTGTGGGGCTTGTATACAACCCCGGCGAGATGGTGCTGAGTACGACCGCGCCACTTTACGCGCTGTTTTTAGCTGCGCTAAGTCTGGTTATCCCAGATCTGCCATTTTTGGGTGGATTGCTAGGTGCAATAGGCATCGGCGTGGGTGGTGTGTTGTTGGTCGATTTACTGCCCGTGCGAGCACGATGGTTGCGTGTCTGGGGAGGCGTGACATATGTGCTGGCGTCACCATTGTGGTTGGCGTTGGGTATGGAAACGCCACTGTGGATCGCACTGGTGATGGGCGCGATCGCGCTGGTATGGCGTGATCGGTGGGTGGGCGGAGGATTGCTGATTGGGCTGGCAGTGCTCACCCGGCCGGATGCGGCGCTGCCGGGGGTGCTGCTCAGCGTAGCGGTGCTTCTGGCGGGACGGCATGGCTCCACTTGGCGGGAGCGGCTGCGACCTGTGTTGACGTATATTTTGGTTGGGATGGTACCTGTAGCCTTGTTCTACGGCTGGGTGTGGATCAGCTATGGCTCTCCTATCCCGGCTACACTAAGCGCCAAGCGTGCTCAGGCTGTACTGGGTATCACTGGCTTTAGCGTTGGCACAGGGGTCTTTGAAGGTCTGAGGCTGATTGTCACATCGCTGCTGCGACAAAGTCCGCTGTATGTTGTGTTTGGTCTGGCGATGTTGGGTGGTGTCGCCCAGGCAGCAGTTGTGGCCACCAAAAAGAGATGGCGATTGTTTGCACATAAATGTATGACTGAACGGCTGTGGCAAGCGTTTCCTGCACTGCTGCTGGTCGGCTGGGGTCTATTGCATTTGCTTGCTTATACTGTGATGCGTATTGCACCGTATCAGTGGTATTACGCGCCGTTGCTGCCTGGTGCAATTGTGCTGGCTGCGGCAGGTATCGACCTGTTGGCAGGGGGAGGAGGATATTTTCGGCGAGTGCCGGCATTTTCTGCTGCCCTGCTGATCACGGTGGCACAGGTGTCCTCTCTGGTGGCTATCGCTGACTGCATCGAAAATGGCAACTCAACAGACCCGATTCTACCAAGTGTTAATTGGGCTGTTTACCGTGAGACGGGTGAATGGCTTGATGCCAACACACCGCCGGAGGCCGTGATCGGTGTGGCGGAGGTGGGGCAGATTGGTTTTTATGCGCAGCGGACCATGACGGATAGTCTGGGCTTACTCCAACCGGAGACGGGAGCTGCGTTGCAGCGAGGAGATGTGCTTGCGTGGCTGCCTGCACAGTTCCCGGATTATTTGGTGTTCCAGCGCTTCCGGGAAGAACGACTGCTGATCTATAACATCAGCGTGGCAAACAATCCCTGGTTTCGTGCCAGCTACCAGCCTGCTGCCGAATTTGACGATCCGCGCTATGCCACCGGCCCAGTAACAGTCTTTGAGCGCGTGACGGAGGTGCGTCCGTTGGTGGAGAGTGGAGCTGTGGTGGACTTTGGACCGCTGCAGTTAGTAGGCGTGGCGACAGATGGCCGCAACCTGCCTGTATCGAGTGGAAAAATCCCGGTTCGGGTGCGGCTGGACTGGACGCAAGTGGATGTACTGCCGGACGCTGTGCGGATCGTGGTTACGCCGCTGGATGTTGAAGACACCATCCCCGCGGATACTGTCTACGCGGCAGGGCGCTGGACCGGGCATTTTTCAACGTGGCATACCTTGCTGTTAAATGCGCCTTCCACATCAGGCGGGGTGCCGATTTTGGTTGAAGTGGCGGGAGGAGGCGATTCGCTCGGCATGCAGACGGTTGGTTGGTTGGATGTTTCCTTCCCGCAGGGTGAAGCACCGCATCCTGCAGCGCCGACGTTCTACCGAGAGCAGTCAGCGCTGCTGCGTTTGGTAGAGGGCGCAGTCATGGTCGAGAAGAGACAACTCACGGCACAGTTGGTGTGGTATGTGGTCCAGCCGATTGGCGAGGATTATGCATATTTTGCGCATCTGCGGCGAGAGGGAGAAGAAACTCTGGTAGCACAGGCGGATGGCATCCCGCTAGCATGGCGTTATCCAACATATTTGTGGGACGCAGGTGAGGTGGTGCCGATGGAGATCGATTTGGACATTCCCACCGATGTGCCAGGACGCTATACGCTGGTAGCCGGATGGTATTTGCCGGGCGATGGCACTCGGCTGGTGCTGCTGGCGGGTGATCCCCCAAAGATGGTGAGCGATTTCTTGTCGCTGGCGGATGTGAGGATCATGGAAGATGGTACAGTGACAATAACGCAGCTGTTGGAGCCCAACTGCGGTGATGGTGCTTGTATTGGAAGCGATACTATTGGGCTAACAACACCGTCATGGACAGAACCTGCCACTCTTGCTAGAATCGGCCACTCGTATTCTGCTGAGGATAGTATCAAACAATAGAATGGCGGATTTATATGACACGGGCATTGATTACCGGGGGCGCGGGCTTTATCGGTGGGCATCTCTCTGAGGTACTTCTTGACAAAGGTTACGAAGTCACTATCATCGATGATCTTTCGACCGGTCGTTTTGAGAATGTCGAACATCTTACCGGCAATCCTCATTTTCATTTTGCTATCGAGACTATTGCCAATACCGCTGTGATGGACCGCCTTGTCAGTGAGTGCGATATCATCTTTCATTTGGCGGCGGCTGTGGGTGTCGATTTGATTGTCTCGAAGCCCATCCATGTCATCGAGACGAATATCGGCGGATCGGAGATCGTGTTGCAGACCGCCCGGCGTTATCGCCGGAAGGTCATGCTGGCATCTACTTCCGAGGTATATGGCAAGAGCAACAGTGCTCCCTTTGCCGAGGACGACGACAGTGTCCTTGGCCCCACTATCAAGAATCGCTGGAGCTATGCTGCAACCAAGGCGGTCGATGAATTCCTGGCCTTGGCTTATCACAAAGAGATTGAGCTGCCGGTGGTCATCTTCAGACTCTTTAACACGGTCGGGGTTCGCCAAAGTGGCCGTTACGGCATGGTGATCCCGCGTTTCGTTCAGGCAGCCTTAAAGGATGAACCGATTCGCGTGTTTGGCGATGGGAAACAAACAAGATGCTTTGGCAACGTCAGCGATTCGGTGCGTGCTATTATCGCTCTCTCGGAATGTGATGAGGCTGTAGGGCAGGTCTTCAATGTCGGAACCCAGGAAGAAGTCACCATCCTGGAGCTGGCCGAGCGCGTTAAGACTCGAGCCGGCAGCGGTTCGGAGATTATGTTAGTCCCATACAATGAAGCCTACGAAGAGGGTTTTGAGGACATGCGCCGTCGTATCCCCGATACAAGCAAGATCCAGCGGATGGTCGGCTGGAAGGCGGAAAAAACGCTCGACCAGACACTGGACGAAGTGATTGCTTACTTCCGCAAGAGAATCGTTTAGGCTGTGCGTTAGAGGGCGCAGTCAACGCGGCACTCTCAATGAGCATAAGCTCCGTTTTTATTCTTGTCTGACAGTTAGGCTATAAGCTGTCCCATATGACACAGACAAGGAGCTGCTAGAAAAGAATTCGTCATGAGTAAAGAGACATTGCTGGGAAAGATCGAACGGCAAGAGGCCGTGATTGGCTTGATCGGGTTGGGGTATGTTGGGCTACCCCTGGCGGCCGAGTTCGGCAAGGAAGGCTACCGCGTCATTGGCATTGATGTCGTCCAGGAAAAAGTCGATCAGATCAATGCCGGACAGAGCTACATTCCGGATGTTGCCACGCAAGATATTGCCGACCTGGTTGATAAGGGTAAGCTGTCAGCTACGACCGATTATTCGGTGCTGCAAAGTGTCGATGTGATCAGTATCTGTGTTCCAACGCCGCTCTCTAAAACCAAAGACCCGGATATGAGTTATGTTATTGCGGCCACTGATGAGGTTGTGAAGTGTTGCCATAAAGACCTGCTTATCGTCCTGGAAAGCACGACTTATCCGGGTACGACTGATGAATTGATCATGCCCCGCATCGAAGAGTGTGGATTTACCGTCGGCGAAGATGTATTTGTCTGCTTTTCGCCCGAGCGGATCGATCCCGGCAATCAGCAGTACAGTGTGCGTAACACGCCCAAAGTTATCGGAGGTGCAACTCCGGCCTGTGTCGAGATAGCATACGCCTTGTACAGCAAGCCGATCAACGAGGTAGTGAAAGTCTCATCAACGCGCGCGGCCGAGATGGTTAAGCTGCTGGAGAACACTTTCCGTCTGGTTAACATCGGACTGGTCAACGAGATGGCGGTGATGTGTGACAAGCTGGATGTGGATGTCTGGGAGGTGATCGAGGCGGCCAGCACCAAGCCGTTTGGGTTCATGACCTTTTATCCAGGGCCTGGTCTTGGCGGCCACTGTATTCCCATTGACCCTCTATATTTGAGCTGGAAGCTCAAAGCAGTTAACTATAACGCACGCTTTATTGAGATGGCCTCGGCAATCAACAGCGAGATGCCTTACTATGTAGTCGGGAAGGTCATTGATGCGCTCAATGATGTTCGGAAGGCTGTTAAAGGCTCGAACATTTTGGTGCTGGGTGTGGCTTATAAGCGCGATATCGATGACTTACGTGAAAGCCCGGCAATAGATATTATCCAGCTCCTTCAGGGGCGTGGCGCAACGGTTACCTATCACGATCCCTATGTGCCTGATCTGGGGCACGAGGGGTTAAATATGAAGGCAATAGAGCTGACTGCAGCAGCACTCAAAGGAGCGGATTGTGTGGTGATCGTCACCGATCATTCGCAGTATGACTGGGAGATGATCGCTGGAAATGCTCATGTCGTTGTCGATTCGCGCAATGCGCTCAAGGGCGTCAAGTCTACCAAAGCAACGGTAGTAACGCTGTGAGATTGGATATTTGGGAGCGCGAGTAAGCCAGCATTGGTGCTAGCGCTCACACCGTTACATCAAAGATGCGCCAGAGTACATCTAAGCTGGTAGATACATCGACAACAGCCCAATTTACCATCAATGGAGTGAATCGGTACCGATTCACTCCGCATGCTTTGTGGTGCTTAGTCAGCAGTCACTTGTATTGGGCCGGGCAATACCCAGAACTCACTGCCATCCGACATCTCGATGCGCTCGCCGGTCGTGGCATTATAAAGACCAACACGCACCTGGTAGCGTCCCGGCACAACTTCAGGTGGAACTAATATTGCATAGCGGTCAGTCAGGATCTCCCCAGGAGCCCACCCGGTGGTTGGCCGTGCGCCGCTGAGGGGAATACTGTCTTGCTGAGTCACTATATTGCCGTCTGCGTCGTAGATATGTACAAAAACGGTTAGATTGTTGATGATGTCTGTTTCAGTTTGCCAGTATAGTGTTAGTTCCATACCGTCGCTTTGGCGTATGTCTTGCTGGAGGAGATCGTAGCCCAGCAGGCGGATACCGTTCTCCCAGGTGACATCAGCAGTTACGTTCATGTCTGGTGTCTGAAAGGTGCGCGGTGGCGTACTGACAGCCATATGGCCGATTTCAATGCACTCCCCTGCTTCTTCTTCCCCATCGAACAACTGCAAAGCCACGGTGTAATCGCCGCCTTCCAGCCTGCCGGGTACATATAGGGGATGGAGCCCCTTCCATATATCTCCTGCTTCCCATTGATCGGTTGGGTAGCTGACAACCAGTGATGTGAATGGTGTGGCAGCTGCAATCTGATCGTCTTTGTCGAGCCATAGAACTCGGAAAGTGTAGGTCTGTGCAAGCTGTGACCGGGCTTGCCAATAGGCAATCAGGATGAATAACTGTCCAACCTCGCTGGCGTCTGGCGGCTGGTTAGTTGCCACCAGATATATATCAGCAGTCATAGAGGCATCTAGAAGTGAAACTGTCTGGTCTGTGTCTAGCTGAATCTCATTCAGGTGTGTTGCGTGATCTGGGCGTATGATAGTTAGATTACCAATTGGGACTGTTATGCCCAATGGGGTACCCAGTTTATCAAAGACATTCAGAGCACGGTTTTTTGCATACCAAAACAGACTGACATCAAGTGTATACTCTCCAGGGGGTGTTCCTGGAGGAATGGTTAAGTCGAGTCTGTCTGGTATATAGAACCCTGATATCCAGTAGCTGGTGGGCCAGCCACCAGGATGAATGGAGCTGGTTTGCGTAACGATGGTTTTCTTGGCATCACGCAAGTAGATTACGGGAGCGTAGTCTTCGACGATCTCACCATTGGAGAGCTGCCAGTATAGGACGAAGTGTGTCGTCTCGCCTGGCATCAGGTGAGTGGATTGAACATCGTAACCGAGCAGATCAATCTGACCCTCGAAATTCGCCTGGATGGGGATCTGGAGTCCTGCCTCAATGCCATTGGCAAAGCGTTCTTTCTTGATCGGTGTCTGGATGTTATCGATCAGTAAGGACTTGCTTGCGAACAGCAGTATTCCTACCAGTGTGGCTGATAATAGAATAGGCCATGACGAAGCATTCAAGGTAGGTACAGGATCAGAGGCATGAGGAAAGGACTGGTGCCATATGGGTTTAGCAAGAAACATGATAGCTAGCAGAATGAGCAGGAAAACCCCACTTGTTATCGTCGCGCCCAACCTTAAGGGTGTTGAACCAAATCCGATTTCCAGATTGTGTTCTCCCTTTGGTACATGAATTCCAATAAATCCGCTGGGCTCGGTAGGGAAGAGCGTGATCGGCTCACCGTCCATTTTTGCCCACCAGCCAGGGAAATATAGCCAATCAAAAGTGAGGGTTGTGTCTTTTTTGGCCGTGAAGGTCAACAGTCCCTTGGTAAGTCCCCATTGCGCCTCCTCCACGGCAACAGTCCCTGGTAAAGGCTGTAATCGAGGAATTATGCTGCTTTGAGCATACAGACCTTGCAGACGCTCGGCATCGGGGATCTGGATCACCCAGCGCGGAAGGAATTCACCATAGGCGGCTCCTGCCAGGACCTCTGTTCGGCGCTCATAGTCGTGCATTTCTACAACGTTGGAGGCTAGAGGCCCGGGGAGATACTGCCGGTACAGCCAGGGCATTCCATAGAGCCCCATACTTGCTACACACACCATGACCCAGACGATTTGTCCTGCTCGCCAGGGAATGCGCCTGGCGATGGCGGTTGTTCCTAGTCCTGCCAGCAGTGCAAGCAAGATGCTGATCAGGCCAAGACTCCGCCAGGGAAGCTGGAAGTTCTTGATCAGGGGGAGATGTAGCCAAAGCCAGGATGATGCTTTCGTGGTCATGAACACTGCAGCAACAATCATTGTGCTTACAAGGATCTGCCGGCCCCGTAGTTTGCGTAACAGTTTGTCGGGCAGCTTTTTCCAAAAGCTTAATCCAATTCCGGCTAAAGCCAGGATGATCTCCGGCCAGCCCAATGTCCTTTGGATGGGCACAGTAAGACGCGTGAGGTCAGCTGTTGCAGGCCAGGCTAATGTTTGTGTAAGCGTTTGGAAATGCATATCGAAGTTAGTGCTATCAGGAGGAGCGGCCACGCCCAACTCTATTCGACCGATTTGCACGTAGTTCGCTTCGGCAAGAGCAGGGAGCCAATAGAAAGCTGTGAGGCCGACTGCCAGTATCCCTATAGCCAGCAGACGTACGAAGATCCGGGGGGGATTGTGGCTTGTCCACCACAGGTGGAGACCATAGATCGCCAGTATGGTTGTACTCACCAGTGCGGTGATGTTGTGGAGCAGGATAATCAGGCCATAGAAAGTGACCGCAAGTGCGAAGTCACGTCGGCGCCCTTTCCAGGCGACCTGCTGGAATGCCCACATTGCCCAGGGTATGAACGACAATGCTGCATACTCCGCTAAAGCGAAGCGATATATCATATTATAGAGCATATAAGGGGCATAGATCATGGCGGTTGCCATCCCAATGCCGGCGATGGGCCCTGCCCATGACTTTCCTAGTGTGTAGGCTCCTAATGCCCCTGCAAAGGCATAGAAGATCAGACTGAAAAGCAGTGCTTCGAGGAAGCCTAACCCTAACAGATGGAAGATTTCGGCCGGGTAGAGGGAGACTGGAGAATAGAAATTGAATGGGGGGGCCCCGTATCCAAAGACCGTCGCAGGAGAGTAACGTGGCCAGAGCTGACCGTGTCTGATGTTATCATCCAGAGTAATGAGCCGGTGAAGGTGGGCTATTCCGTCGTCGGTGGAGGGCATGGCACCAAACATCAATGGATGCGTGGCTGTCAGTATCAGATTGGCACATAGAATGATTGGCCCCAACAGGCGAAACCAGCGCTGTGTCGTTAGTTGTGACCACCAGGTATTATTCATCTGTATTGATTTCATCAAAAAATTCATGAGCGATGTTCTCGATCTGTCGTTGGAGTAGAGAGCGCCGGAATAGTATAATCCTCCCTATGCGATGCTCACAACCCCTATTTTTTAGCAAGTACAGCATGACAAAATGGGCTTGTTGGATCGGCTCATGGTTGATAATTGTGCTTGTCAGTGCTTGCACTCGCCCTTATGTACAAACACCTACTTTGATACCTACTCCCCCGGGCCGGCCGGTTGAGGCGACCCATGTGCCAGTGATGTCGGTCATACCCAGACCTACGCTGACCCCCTCCCGGACGCCTATGGTGACCTATACCGCGACACCTACCATCGAGCCGATACCCACAAAGCCGCCAACGGATACCCTGACACCTTCCCTGACACCTACCCTGTCTCCGACATATCTGTTTACAGGAACGCCGGTGGCGCCAATAGTAGGCTGCAGCGGCATTCCGGCCAGCGCTAACCTACTCAACAATGGTGGCTTTGAAGGTGAGCAGCAGCCTCAGGAATCAGCGTATATCAAAGTGCCGGAAGGGTGGGTTGCTTTCTGGCTGCCGGCAGGAACACCCCTGGCTTACGACCCACAAAATACCAGTGGCTACCAGGTTCCTGAGATGCATGTCATCCCGTCACATGCCCCTTATGCCGATCCGCCCCGTGTCTTTGAGGGCGCACAGGCCTTTCGGATGATAGGAAACGACCGCGCATTCGATGCCGGCATTATGCAGCAGATAGCCGTTACGCCAGGTGAGACTTTCTGCCTGTCAGGGCAGGGCCATGCCTGGAGCAGTTTTCGCGGGGATGACCCGTATCACTCTACCCTTCTTTCATCTGACGACCGGCGTAACGCTAACTTCCGGTTGGGGATCGACCCTTCAGGGGGAACTGACCCCTGGGCTTCTTCGGTGGTATGGAGCCCAGTAGCCAATCTTTACGATGAATACCAGCCCATCTTGCCTGTGCAGACGCAGGCGAAGGGCGAGATGATTACCGTATTCGTTCGTGGGACGATCTTGTGGCGCTTTGCTCACAATGAGATGTTCTTCGACGCAATAGTCCTGGCCCGGTTTGTTCCTTGAGTGGCGAATAGTTCTGTAAAACAGTTTGTGGAGACGCAGATCTGGCATCCCCACAGACTGTTCGCACAATCATCAATCAATCGCTAACGGTTTCTGGTCGTCAATCATTAATGTTTATCAAGGTTCTGCAGCGGCCTCTGGTGTGGGTGTAGTGGGCTCCACCGGGATGGGAACATTGTAGGTGCAGGTGCGGTTCTGGTAATCTGCCCCCAAGATGATTACGTAATCGAAGGCGCGGTTTGGGTCCGGTTGGACGATTACCTGTTTGTCGGCAACGTGCAGCAAGTGCTGCAATCTGAGTAGCTGGTTGGTTTTGCGGCGGCCGGTGAAGTCGTAGATCACCGTCTCGGGGTAGTTTTTGGCATCGGCGAAGCCGGTTGGGACCACCAGCATTCCCCCTTCACGCATAATACGGTCGGCGGCGACCTCGTCCAGTCGCTCGGTTTGTGCTCCGTTGCGTACTTCAACCTTGACGGTGTTGGCAACCAAATAGTTCTCTGGTGGCGGTTGCATGGCAATCGTCACCAGTTGCTCGACCGCCCCAGGGTTCGGGAGCGAAACTGCTGAACCGTCTGTAGGAACTGTCCAGGCAGTCAGCAAATCGGGCGTCAGGATGTAGCTGTTGATCTTGCTGCTGTCTATATCGGCGGCTATGGGGGCCAGCTGGAGCATATTGCCCAGCCCCATATCCGTCTCTACCAGGTCGTTGTACTGTGTCCAAAGCTCCGGAATGCGCGTGATCAGCCCCAGCGACTTGGACTGATTGAGAATGGCGCGCAGCACCTGCTGCTGACGCCGCGCGCGGTCGTAGTCGGTGTAGCTTTTGCCGGGCTCGATACCGGTTCTCAGGCGAGCATACCACAAGGCCATGTAGCCGTCCAGGTGTTGGACACCTACCGGCATTGTATAGGGCGCCCAATTGGTCTCTTCTGCAGTATAGGCAACCCAATCATCATAATTAGAAAAGTCACTACGTTCCTTGCGGGGTGCTTTCAGCGCAAATCCCTGAAGGGCACAATCCACCGGGACGTCGATTCCTCCCAGGATATCGACAATCTCCTTGAAGTTGTCGAACTCGACCCGAGCGTAGTAGTGGACGGTAATGCCAAAGTTGTACAGCAATGTGTCCTTTAGCAACCCCGGTCCTCCGCCCTGCCAACCAACCGAGGCGCCACGGCCATCGGCGGTGTTGATGCGGTTCATCGTCCAGCCAGGGATATATACGTACAGGTCGCGTGGCAGCGAGAGCATGTTGACGGTGCCTGCCTTGCGATTGATTGACACAATGACGATGGTATCGGTACGATAGCCTCCACTGCCTTCGCGCCTGTCGCTGCCTAACAGCATGACGTTGACCACGCCATCTGGCACCGGCACGGGTTGGACCGGGGTAGGGATGGCTGTCGGTGGCGTCTCGACGGGCGTGGCATATCCTTCTGAGCTGGGCTTAGGCGGCTTGGGCGGGACCGGTGTCGGCGAGGGGGTGAAGGTCAGAGTGGGAGTGAATGTCGGCGGTAGGGTCCCGGTCGGTGTGTTGGTCGGGGTCAGCGTTATGGTAGGAGTCAGGGATGGCGTGACTGTCATGGTAGCCGTCGCTGTGGGGGCCATGGCGGTCTCCGTCGAGGCGACGGCTATTGCCACTGCTTTTTCTTGCGACGTGAAAGTGGCCATACCGCTGGCAATAAGCAGCACACCCACACCAAGAGCAACGATCAGGATCGGTAGTCGTTTTTTGCGTTGAGATTGTCGGGTCACGATGATTACTCCACCAAAAGGTCAGTTCAGGTGCGGGATTATACCACAAGCGGTGAAACAGGTAATCTTGCGAGTGGGGGGCAAAGATGAAATGTTGATGAGAGGCACTCGGGAAGCCCCTATGCATGAGCATCCCTTCCGTTGGTTCATATCACCTGGCTTGACGAACAAGGTCAGCAGGTTTTCAAGCGTCCCATGTGGCCGGCTGTTTTTGGCGAGCTTCGTCAAGAGCTATCGCTGCCTCAAATTCAGCGTGCCTATGCCCAACGCTTTGACCTGGAGCACTTCAACCGGTTTGGCAAACAACGTCTGTTGATGACCGCCTTTCAGACACCCGATGTCCGTCGTGAGGAGAGCTGGTGGCAAATCGTTCAACTGGCCTATGTCCAACTCCGGCTAGTACAGTTGGGCATAAGTTCGTTCCCATTTTCAGGCGGTCTTCCCAACTGCATAAAGTACGGCTCGACGCGGAAAAGTAGGGGAATATCATCCAAGTATGCAAGTGAGGTATGCTAAGGCGGAACTCCGTGGGTTGGGTGGCAGTGCGAACAAGTCGATTTCTTGATTATTCTTCTCCTGCTCCGCCGGTCGACTGCCACCCAACATGTTCACCAACCCCACTTTTTGTCGTTGAGCCAAAAAACTCTGCGGGCTCGGCGCTCTCTGCGGTGAATCTATGGATACATCCAAAAAGGCGAAACCACAGTCTCGAATTTACTGCCAGGTTTCAAGCCGATCGATCTGTGGACATTGTTAGCCTGGATATCATCGATGAAAAAAGGACCGCTGCAATCCCTCGCTCAATAATGCGCCTCCTTGACATGCCTTGCCACCCCAGGTTATCTTTTGACGGTAGATGTTTAACCGCCCGGAAAATCCCCTTGATATTGCAGACGGTCAAACGCTCACGACAGCAAACTAAAACAGGAAAACCCGACGAGTGAAAGACTCCCTCAAACTGGCAAAGTATCTGAAACCCTACTGGCTTTCGGCCATCCTGGCGCCGCTGCTCATGATGCTCGAAGTGGGCATGGACTTGATGCAGCCGCGTATGATCCAGCGCATCGTCGATGAAGGCATTGTCCGGCTCGATATGGCCGTCGTCACTCAGACCGGCGTACTGATGATCGTTTTTGCGGTGGTGGGAGCAGTGGGCGGCGTGGGCTGCACCATCTTCGCCATGCTGGCCTCGCAGGGCTTCGGCACCGATCTGCGCGGCGACCTCTTCCGCAAGGTGCAGACGCTCTCCTTCGGCAACCTCGATGAGCTGGAGACCGGCCAGACCATCACGCGCCTGACCAACGATGTCATCCAGGTGCAGGAAATCGTTGCTATGCTGCTGCGCATTATGGTCCGCGCCCCGCTCATGATGGTCGGCAGCCTGGTGATGGCCATCCTCACCAGCCCGCGGCTGGCGCTGATGTTCCTGGCTCTCATCCCGCTGGTGGCGATTGTCCTGGTGTGGGTGTTCCGTAAGGCTTATCCCATGTTCAGCGAGGTCCAGGGCCGGCTCGATGATGTCAACACCGTCATGCAAGAGAACCTGGCGGGTGTGCGTGTGGTTAAAGCCTTCGTGCGCGCTGCTCACGAAATCGACCGTTTTGGCAGGGCCAACAATGCGCTGATGGATCACACCGTCCGCGCCGCCCGTGCTGTAGCTGTCACCTTTCCGTCCATGATGTTAATCGTCAACCTGGGCATTGCCGGGGCGATCTGGTTCGGGGGCATCCAGGTAACGGTGGGCGATTTGCAGACCGGGCAGCTGATCGCCTTCGTCAATTACCTGACGCGCGCCCTGATGTCGCTGCTGTTTGTCAGCATGTTGATGATGCGCCTGGCGCGTGCTCAGGCTTCAGCGATACGCATCCAGGAAGTCCTGGACTCCGTTCCCAAGCTCCAATTCCAACCCTGGACCGGCGGTGAGTTTGTACCGCAGGGGAAGATCGCTTTCGAGGATGTCTCCTTCAGCTACAACCACGATGGACATGACCCCGTCCTCAAGAACATCACCTTCAGCGCCGAACCGGGGCAGACCGTTGCCGTCCTGGGTGCCACCGGGGCCGGCAAGTCGAGCCTGATCCATCTCATCCCGCGTTTCTACGATGTCACTCACGGCCGCATTACCCTAGATGGCGTTGATGTCCGCCGGCTGGACGAGGCTGCTTTGCGCCGCAGCGTCGGCATTGCCATGCAAGACGCCATCTTGTTCAGCGGCACCATTCGTGACAACATCCGCTTCGGCCGACCTGAAGCAGGCGACGAGGAAGTGATCGCGGCCGCTCAGGCTGCCCAGGCCCATGAATTCATCATGGATTTCCCTGACGGCTATGATACCGAGCTGGGACAGCGCGGCGTCAACCTCTCAGGCGGGCAGAAGCAGCGCATCGCCATCGCCCGCGCGTTGATCACCCGGCCGGCGGTGCTGATCCTCGATGACAGCACCAGCTCCGTCGATGTGGAAACTGAGAGCCGCATCGAGGATGCCCTGGAAAGGCTGATGGAGGCTGATGATAGCCTGGCGGCCTCGCGCAGCACCCGCATCGTGGTTGCTCAGCGTATCAGTACCGTGCTTAACGCCGAGAAGATCATCGTGTTGGACGACGGGATGGTTGCCGCGCAGGGCACGCATCGCCGGCTGCTTGAGAGCAGCCCGATCTACCGCGAAATCTACCAGTCACAGCTTGGCGATGGGGAAGTAGTTCATGGCAGCAGCTAAAAAGACATCTACCTGGTGCTGGTTTTGCTGGTTACGGATGGATATCCGTAACCAGATACTTAGCAGATTTCAATCTGCGAGTCTCACATGGTAAATGATCCTATTCATCAGACTCTCATGTGGCGGGGGTGCACGGCGGCCGGATCAAAATCCGGCAAGTGTGGGTGACAAGTGATGCTTTGCATCACCCATATCCGTCACCAGCGAATTTCCTTATGTCTGTAGACTCAAGAGTGGCACATGGCAGCAGCTAAAAAGACATCCACTTCCGGCCAGGCTTCAACACCAGAGTTGCGTCCCGGTGGCGGACCGGGGCGGTTCATGATGCGCGAGCAAGAGAAGGCCAAGAACCGGCGCGGCACGTTTTTACGTCTGTGGGATTATCTGGGGCGGCAGGGATGGACATTGGTCCTGGTCGTGCTGTTGGTGGCAGTTTCATCCGGCCTTAATTTGCTCGGGCCTTACCTGATGGGCCGGGCCATCGATGAGTTCATCGCTCAAAACAACATACCAGGGCTGGCGCCGCTGGTGCTGGCCATGATCGGCATCTATCTGATGTCTTCCGCCGTGGCTTATGGCCACGCCTATTTGATGGCGGCGGTGGCGCAGCGCACCGTGCGTGATATCCGCTCTGATCTCTTTGCTAGATTGCAGTTCCTACCACTGCGCTACTTTGACAGGCACACACATGGTGAGCTAATGAGCCGCCTGGCCAACGATGTGGAAAACGTCAGCAATGTGCTTAACGAAGGTGTCACCCAGCTAATCTCCGGCGTGCTGAGCATCATCGGGGTGGGGACAGCCATGTTCCTGATCAACGTGCGGCTGGCCCTCGTCAGCCTGGTGACGCTGCCGCTGATGGTGGCCATCAGCCAGTGGGTCGCCAGACGCACCCGGCGGGGCTTCCGCGAGCAGCAGGAGCAGTTAGGGGAGCTCAACGGCCTGATCGAAGAGACGATTACCGGCCAGCGTGTGGTCAAGGCCTACGGGCGTGAGCAGGCTCTCATCGCCCAGTTCGACGAGAAGAATGCCGGCCTGCGCAAGGCCTCCACCCGCGCCCAGATTTTTGCAGGAGTGCTTGGGCCTCTTTCTAACTTCGTTGGTAATGTGGGCTTTGCCGTTGTGGCCGGGGCCGGCGGCTGGATGGCGGTGAAAGGGTTAGCTACCGTAGGCACGATTGCCAGCTTCGTCAGCTATGCTCGCCAGTTCACCATGCCCCTCAACCAGATCGCCAACCTGTATAATGCCATCCAGTCTGCGCTTGCCGGGGCCGAGCGCGTCTTTGAAGTCATCGACGAGCCTGCCGAGATCATCGATGACCCTGACGCGCTGCCGCTGGAGAACATCGAAGGCAAGGTTGTCTTTGACAAGGTCTGCTTTGGTTACGAAGAGGATGTCCCCGTCCTCAAGAATGTCAGCTTACACGCCAAGCGGGGTGATACGCTCGCCCTGGTCGGGCCGACGGGCGCCGGCAAGACCACCATCGTCAACCTGTTGACCCGTTTCTACGACATCGACGGTGGCAGTATCACCCTGGACGGCACGGATATCCGCCATATTCGCAAGGACGACCTGCGCCGCGCCCTGGGCATCGTGCTGCAAGACACCTTTCTGTTTGCCGACACCGTCATGGAGAACATCCGCTATGGCCGCCTGGATGCCAGCGATGATGAGGTCATCGCTGCTGCCAGGCTTGCTAACGCCGATCAGTTCATCCACCGTCTGCCGCACGGATACCAGACCCCGCTTTCTGAGCGCGGCGGCAACCTCAGCCAGGGGCAGCGCCAGCTGCTGGCAATCGCCCGCGCCGTTCTGGCCAACCCCAGCATCCTGATACTCGACGAGGCCACCAGCAGCGTCGATACCCGGACCGAGAAGAACATCCAGGAGGCCATGCTGCGGCTGATGGCCGGGCGCACCAGCTTCGTCATCGCCCACCGTCTGAGCACCATCCGGGAAGCCGATGCCATTTTGGTGATCAACCATGGGGAGATCATCGAGCGCGGCACGCATCAGGCTTTGCTGGATGCCAGGGGCTTCTACTACAACCTGTACATCAGCCAGTTCAAAGGCCAGGCCCAACCCGGCGCCCTGGCGTGATGGGTGGTTTCTGTTTGGAGTGGCCTACAGCTTCTTGATCAAGACCACCGCAGGATTATCCGGTCCCCAAAGAGCGTCTGACTCGAACAGCGGAGCAAACTCGAGCGCGAAATAGAAGGCCCGCGTACGCGCATAGAATGGATCCGGATGGGATGGTGCAAGCGTCTTGACGTGCAGCCAGCGACCGCCGCGCCGGCGCGCCTCACTCTCAAGCTGATCGACAAGCCGTCTGCCGATGCCCTGGCGATGGTAGTCGGGATGCACGGCCATGAAGTGGATCTCGAACGAGCCGGGAAAGTGCTCTTCGAGAGTGGCGGCACCGACGACATTTTTCCCCTGCACAGCGAGCCACGATGGGAGCAGCCCGAGGTTGCGTAGATAGGCTGCGTTGGACTCGGGAATGCCGAACCAATCAGGCAGAGCTTCGATCAGGTCCGCACACCCTCGTTCGAACCTGGGCTCAAATGGGACCAGTGAAATAGAAGCCATACAATTCCTTTCGAGTTACCCAGCTCTGTCAGCTTGTCTGACAACATATCCTACCTGTCCTTCAGTGTTTCCTACTAGTCCTGCAATGGTTCCTACCGCTCCTTCAGTGTTTCCTACCAGTCCCGCAATGCTTCCTACCACTCCTGCAGTGTTTCCTACCAGTCCTGCAATGGTTCCTAACGCTCCTTCAATGTTTCCTACCAGTCCCGCAATGCTTCCTACCCGTCCTGCAGTGTTTCCTACCACTCCTACAGTGTTTCCTACCAGTCCCGCAGCGCTTCCTACCACTCCCTCAATGATTGCTTCAACTCCTTCAGTGGTTGCTTCAAGTCGATGAACGACGGTCAGGGCGAAACGGACGGGGGAAATGACACGAGCGACGGTGAGAAGGCCGGCCCATGAGATCATTGCCGCGTTCTTCTCTCTTGCTCGTTGAGCGGATAGAGGCTCCAGTGCACACACCTTTCTCTGTTCCAGGTAACTGAGGACTTGCTCACGCCTCTCTTCTGGCATATCTTGTAGGCAGCCGGCGCAAATACCCATCCTCCCAAACCAGAAAGGACTGTCGCTATTATCAGATTGTGATCTGCACAGATTTGACGTTATTCTGGCAGCCTACCATCCATAGTCTGTTATACTGTGGGTGGCAATCTAGATCTAAAAACTGAGGTTGAGAGGTAAAAATCCGATATGACGAAGAAAAAAGCAAAAAGAATAAACCATGCTGCCATGGAAGATACACTGAAGCCGGTTTACGTAATTCAATATGAGATAACAGATGAGCCAATACATGAACCTGCTTACCAGCGATTACCAGAATCTGTCAAAGAGAAGCTCGAACACCTATATCAGGTGGCTCAACGTCATCCTCAACAGGCCATACCTGAGTTGATTGAGTTGCGGAAAAAGTACCCAAGAATACCGCAAATCTACAACTACCTGGCAGTAGCTTATTCATATGCCGGCGAGCAGGAAAAGGTCGAGCAGATAACACAAGAGAATATTCGCAAGAATCCGAACTACCTGTTTGCGCGCATAAACCAAGCTCAGCTTTTGCTGGCCCAAAAAGAATACGACAAAATACCGGCTGTGTTTGGACACAAGTATGATTTGCAGATGCTGTACCCCAAGCGCAAGAAGTTTCATATTTCAGAGGTAGCAAACTTCATGGGGGTCGTGGGATTGTATTTCTCGAGAACGAATCGACGCGATGTGGCAGAAATGTACAATGATATCTTGCAGGAAATTGCGTCTGACTTTCCGATCGCAAAAGCATTGAATCGGGAACTAAACCCAGGGTGTGTAGTACGCATGTTGAAACGACTATTGGGCGAATGATCAACAAGTCGCTCAACCCTGCACAAGGCTGATCTGCTGCGTAGCAGAGGAAGGCTCGCGCTCGTAGGGACGGCGTCGATCAGGGCGGTGGGTGGGGTTGGTGTGTGGTGATCGATGGGCAAGGCGTAGAAAAGCAGGGGGATAGATTATGCCGAACGTCAATGATGTTGGAGAGCATGCAACGAAATGGATACGTTGGACTGCTCGGATCTGGGGAGCTTTGCTCATTACATTCACACTACTTATACTCATTGGCTATACCTGGAGCTGGGTGACAACCGGTCAAGCAGACCCGCATGCGGTAGAGGACTATCCTCCCATTGAGAACTTGCCCCCGCTATTCATCCTTCTGAGTGTCCTGGGGCTGGGTGTTGCTTGGCGTTGGGAGGGATTAGGAGGAGCGATTAGCGTTATTTTTGACCTGGTAACCCTTCCCGTGCTTCTGATTCATTGGCCGATTACTCATGACTTTCCTCGCTATCTTGTGGCTCCCTATGGCACATGGATGATAATCACAACTCCTGGCATATTATTCCTGATGTGTTGGTGGCGATCGAAAAGGAGAGCCATTCCTCAGCACGATGCCTAGGAAGCACGAGCCTCCAGCTTGTGTCCGCGGCGGCGGTGTTGAACGGGATGGTGGGCGGGGTGTTAGCCCGCAACACGCTTTATGATGTGGATAGACGGAGAGAGTATGAAATCATCACGAAATAAGCAACGACAGAAGCGCCGTCGACGAAAGCGAGATGGGGCTGCAACTTTGAGCCGGAGAGTACGGCAGCGATTTCCCAACCAAAAGTTGGTAGTGGGAGAAACGCGCGATGGCGTCAAAATGTCGGAAGTACTGAGAGAGTTTATCGCACCATATCGTGGATTCGCGAACACCGAAGAGGCATATCGCAAGCTGTTGGTGACAGCGATTATTGCTTGGAATGCGGCTCTGTTTTCTGCCGAAGAGAGAAAGGTGCATCTCGAAAAGATACTTGAAATTCTTCCTGAAGAAGTGCAAGCAGATGGGAGAGCGATCATAAGCGAATTGATAGAACGGAAGGAGAGGTACTTCTCGGAGTACAAACGGATGATCATAGATTATGAGGTTACGGATACAGGAAAGGACTATCATCTGGTTGTTATCTCCACGGCTGATGAATTGGAGGAAGGGTAAAGCATACTGATTGGGTTGGTGGAGATAAAGCGCATCTAACAGACGCATGTCGCCGCTTCGCGCCCGCGGCGGTGGTGTCGATCAGGGTGGTGGGTGCGGGGATCGGTGGGCGGGGTGTCGAATCACATAGCCCTGCACTCATCAGCATACTCACAGGATCGTCTTCATATGGTATACTGATTGATAGGAGGTATGCGCGTATGACAAAGGTAGGGATGGTTCACGGGATTGTGATGCGAGATGAAGTTATTTGTGGGGTGATTTGACATCAAGACAGCCTGACGGTGACACAAACCGTC
>JAFGMS010000064.1 GCA_016927375.1 Anaerolineae bacterium | reverse complement strand
GCCTCCTCACCCACTCCTGGGAGGCCTATTATCCCTACTTCCCTTGCTGTGGCAAAGCATGGTAAAAATGAGCGATTACACCCTATTAAATCCGATGACTCTGATGATCAGTTTGCTCAAGCTGTAGGACAGTTTGCGGATTTGCAACCAGAGATTTGGCAATATGGTTCAGATGATGTAGTGCAAGCCTTTGCTGTCTGGTATCAGATCATGCGTGAATTAGGGGATGGTCAGCAAGATCCAGCGGTGGCATTGGTTTTAATGGCAGACGTTATAGTAAAAATGAGACAAGACATGGGGCTTTCAAAAAAGAAAGGCATACCCCCCCTAGATATTCTCAGGATATTTATCACTGACATTGAGGATACCTATAACGAACATGCTGCTGCCGCCAGGGAGTTCAAAAAGAGCTTGCTGAAAAAGAAGCATATTGCCGTGTAGCAATGACCTAGAAGATGTAGGTGTCGTAAGAGGGAGTTATTCACATGCCCACAGCTTCACAATTTCAAGCCGCATTAGATCATGTCTTCCTGGTAGCACAAAAAGAAAACAAAGTACAAGTTGACGTCGAAGCTGGTGCTCTTCATCGGGACGTAGGAGATTATCCCGACCCTCGCAAACACCGAATGCCGGTGTGCTGCAATGTGATGAGGCAGAATATGCAGGATGGCGACACTATTTTGCAGGCACCGCCTAAAGGTAACGGTGCGAGTTTGGTGGTTAGGTACAAACTGCCGAGGAGATAACGAGGTTCGTATCCTCCAAGCCAGAGCGAGGGATGTGCTTCTCATTTCCACACGGGTGTAGTATGCTGAGGGTCTACGTGGATGACTTCGCGGCCAACTTCGCTGTAGTAGCTTATATACACTCTAGCCAAAGGCAGTGACAATGAGAATAGTCATAGTCGTGGTGTTGGTTTTGCTGGCAATTGGCATGTTTTGGGCAACACAGCAGGGCTTTATCACCAATGAAACGCTTCAAATTACAGCAAACGTCGCTACTGTTGTTGCCGGAATCGCAGCGGTTCTTGTCTTTGTTGTTCCCGCGCCCAAATCTGAGCAATCTAGCGAATGGCGTGTCCGCTTATGGCAATACCTACGGTCACTTGGAAGATGGCTGGTAAAACGATGGCAATGTATATTGGCAATATTGATAGTGTCTGTTGTGGCCGTCCTGATTTCAAGGTTACCGTGGTTTATTGGCCCTCTCATCGATCATACTGTAAAGACAACTATGACAGCCCAACCAACACGCACAATGGCACCAACCTACACACTAGTGCCAACTTACACACCAGCGTCAACCTGGACGCCAGTACCAACCTATACACTTTACCCAACGCCAGAGCCAACTCCGTCGCCGATTACGTGTGCAGACTATGGCATTAAGATTACCTCCCACACAAACGGCGCGGCCGTAGGCGGGACGTTTCAGATCTCTGGCACGTATGAAAACGAACCGCCAGGTGACTATCTTTTCCTGATCAACAAGGTACCAGATCAATCTTTATATTGGCCGTCATCAAAGGCTGTGGAGCTTAACAGGGCGCTCAAGAAGTGGTACGGGGAGGCCTATGTCAATGGCGTTCCGCCTAAGGAGGAAGATATTCTCGTCGCGATTGTGGGCAAGTCGGGACGTACCCTTTTTGAGTATTACCTCAAGATCGGAAGAGTCATGGATAACTGGTATGCCATCGAAATTCTCACAGATGACATCTTGGTGTGCGATAAGATAACAGTCGAGAAAACGACAGAGTAACAGGCTTGAAAATGGATGACTAAGGATGTCCTCGCCCTTCTTTGAGCTCCAATTGTATATCCAAATGGACCGCCAGCCTTAATACCGGCGGCCTACCTTGTTTTCTTTGTTGATCTAGCGGCCCTTTCCCCCAGCCCTAACAAGACTGGAGTTGAGATAGGAAGGGTAATTACCCATTTTCGCGCTGGTCATTTTTACTATAATGGAAACAAAGAAAGCGGCTGCGATCCCATACCGTCCTTTGCAGCTATCTATTAGAGGGGTGCCTGATGTTCTTCGAAAGCGAAAAGATCAAGATTGATAAACTGCCTGATGAGCCCGTAGTCGTGGTTACTCTTTTGAAGGGATATGACTATGGGGATGATATGATTGAGAGCAACAAACCATCATTTACGCTGCTGGACAGCCAGGACAAGCCTGTTTTCTGGATCTTGGACATGAGGCAAGCAAGGATAGGCTTCGGCGAGGTTGTGGCCTCGGCAAATATGATGACAAGGGGTGAAGAACCTCTATGGAAACATCCTATGATCCGGGAGACGGTTATCGTCTCGGATGCACAGATGGTTAAACTGGCAGCCAAAGGTCTCAGCAGCGATGTCTTTGGGAACCTTTCAATCAAGGTCTTTGGCACTGTAGAGGAAGCGCTTGACTATGTGCGCTCCGCGCCAGCAGCATGAGGCCGACGACCTGATACGCTATAATTATTACTCACCGACCGCCCCTTCTCCTGATCAGGCAGATTGGTTGAGATAGGGCGGTCGGTGTTTTTTTTTGTTGCCTCGCTCGCCACTTCCCCTCCAATCCCGGCTGTGCTAGACTGAGGATCTCTGTGGATAACATCGTGGCCAACCTCGTTTGTGATAGTCGGAGGCTCACGAAGATGCTGGATGCCAGGTTTGGTCGTCTTGTGCACGTTCATATAAATATGTTGAGACTGATCGGCTACTCGCTTGGAGCTGGCGACACAGAGATAGAACCAGATGTTTCGAAGCGCCTCAAGATTATGGGCAGCGGGCATGATGCTCTTGTGCAAGCAACGGGTAGGGACTTTGGCTACAACCTGCAAAAGTGGAGGCGCTTTCTATGCCGGAATGGCGAGAAATTCGGCTACACTCACCCCTATGCTTACGAAGCAGTAGACCAAGTTGTTCAATGGGCAATTGACGACCCTGAGTTCCAACGCCTGGCAAAACTCCTGGGTGACAGTTCTGCCAGGCCGTGATTAGCCTTCTGTTTGACGAGCAGAGCCCAACCTCCCCGCCACTTTCTCTCAAACCCCGGCTGTGCTAGGGTGAGGCCCCTTCCCTGACAGGCACGGCGCAATCCACGACACGCTATTCTCCTCCGACCATATCTGTGATAGACTGAGTATATATCGCTTTTCCAACACGACCTCTCTTCGCAGCCTCTCTTAACCCTCTTTGCGGCAGCATCGTACCCATATTAACAACAGAATAAGTCTCACCACGTATTGCTGGACTTGTCTCGCATCGCGGGAAAGGACTGACTGACATGAACGTAGAAGTAGAGCTTCGCTCTGACTATCTTTACGTTTGCTTGTCCGGTGGGTACGTGGAGGTTACGGCAAGAGCGAGCCATCCCGACTCCATAGCGAGAGCTTGTCGTGAAGGGAATTACAGGCGCTTGCTGGTCGATGACAGAGGGCTTACCGGCAATATTGGGACTATGGTGTATTTCCATCGAGGGGAAGAGATTGCCAGGGTATTTCTGATCACCGGCGTCCGGATAGCCGTTGTTGGCACTGTAGACCGCATGGAGCAGTTGCTGTTTTTCGAGAATGTGGCCGTAAAATCGGGGAGTAATCATGAAGGTCTTTACGGACTTCGACGAGGCGCTCGGGTGGCTGATGAAGTGAGTGAGTGTTGGAACGCCTTCAAATTCAGTGAGCCCTCAGCTCTATTCCCACCACTTCCCCTCCAATCATGGCTGTGCTAGACTGAGGCCGCCGCAGATGATTTTGCCTTGGCACTGCTATCTACACCGAATACACTGAGGATGAAATTGATGAAGAAAAATATAGTCATCGGCTTGCTACTCGGCGTTGTCGCAGGTGTGCTTGACGTAATCCCTATGCTGTTGCAGGGCTTAACCTGGGATGCCAATCTGTCGGCATTTTCTCTTTGGGTGGTCACAGGGTTTATGATGGCAACGTCTAATCTAAAACTGGCCCCTGTCCTCAAAGGAGTAGTCATCGCGTTTGCCTGCTTGTTGCCGAGCGTGTTCATCATTGGGTGGAATGATCCGTTGGCATTAGTTCCGGTAGGTACTATGACGCTCATTCTTGGGGCGCTACTTGGTTTTGCCTATGGCAGGTTGTCAAAGTAGAGGCGGCACAGCATAACAAGGTTGCCCACTCACCACTCCCCGCCACTTCCCCTCCAACTCCGGCTGTGCTAAACTGACGGCAACTTCGCACCCTTCTTCACAGCAACTTGTCCTCTTTGCTACCTAACGGATTCAGCCCTGGCCGCTGTCGAAGTGGTCAGGGTAGCGTATAATTAAGAGCAGAAGTACCTCGACCGGAAACAAGCAAAGAAACAGCCATTATGATCATGCCTGCAACCATCGATTGCGACAGCTACGTGCCCGAAGCGGTCGCTAATCTGGAGAACCCACAGACTGATATACCCCGCATTGCCAAAGATAAAGGGGTGTTGGGAGAAATCGAGCTGGCAGTCCAGCAGATCCCTACGACCCACGATCTCATCCAAGGGGATGCACGCGACTTGTCATTCATCGAAAACACATCTGTCCACCTGATTGTCACGTCTCCCCCCTATTGGACCCTGAAGAAGTACAGAGACCACGAAAATCAGCTGGGGGATATTGAGGACTACGAACAGTTCTTGGATGAGCTGGATAGGGTCTGGAGACACTGCTATCGCATACTGGTTCCCGGCGGCAGATTGGTGTGTGTTGTTGGGGATGTGTGTCTATCCAGGCGCAAGAACGAAGGCAGGCACACTGTCGTGCCTCTGCATGCGGCTATTCAGGAACGCTGTAGAACAATCGGATACGACAACCTGGCTCCCATCATCTGGTATAAGATAGCCAATGCGTCGTTCGAGGCGTCAGGCAATGGCGCCGGCTTCCTGGGCAAACCCTACGAGCCCAACGCCGTTATCAAGAACGACATTGAGTTCCTGCTGATGGAGCGGAAGCCAGGTGGATACCGGCGGCCATCCGTGGCAACTCGCGTTCTGTCCGTCATATCCGATGAAAATCACAAGCAATGGTTCCAGCAAATCTGGTCCGGCCTGGCCGGTGCATCCACCCGCGTGCACCCAGCACCCTATCCGGAGGAATTGGCGGAGCGTCTGATAAGGATGTTCTCCTTTGTAGGAGATACCGTACTCGACCCATTTATGGGCACGGGCACCACCTCGGTCGCCGCCGCAAAATGGGGCAGAAATTCGATAGGCGTAGAGATAGATCTCCATTATTTTGAGCTTGCAGAAAGCCGAATTCGGGAAACTACAGGCTCGTTTTTCTCCCAGGCTGAAGTCAGAACGGGAGCACAATAGCCATGGACTACGAAGCCAGGGTATCGATGGCGGTTCAGCATTTCTGGGCAATCCGTAACAAACAGTCCGCGCAGCAAGGCTCGACAACTGGGAAGAAAGATTACGGCTCAAGAAGCGCGGTTACCGGCGCCAAGCAGCTGGATGGGTTCGCTCAGCTACTGAGCGACATTATCAGAGAAGCCGGGCTGCCGGAGCACACCATCTATACCAAGCGTGATGAGACGTTCTTGCCTGGTTTCTTCCGGCCAACTAAGCAATGGGATCTAGTAGCCGTTGCGAGCGATCAGTTGTTAGCTTCAATCGAGTTCAAGTCGCACATAGGGCCATCCTTTGGCAACAATTTCAACAACCGGGTTGAGGAAGCTCTTGGTAGTGCATCCGACCTGTGGACGGCATATCGAGAGGGGGCTTTCAAGCCTTCCCAAAAGCCTTGGCTTGGCTGGCTGATGTTGTTGGAAGATGCCCCCAAGTCACGTTCAGCGGTGAGGGTCAAAGAGAAGCATTTCAAGGTATTTGAGGAGTTCCGGGGCGCGTCATACATCAAGCGATACGAGCTGTTCTGTGAGCGGTTGGTTCGTGAGCGTTTGTATGACGCAACCTGCCTGCTGCTAACAGATAAGGATGGCGGTCCTGGCGGGGACTACTTAGAACCAAATCCGGAACTAGATTTCAGAACCTTTGCTACATCATTGACTGCTCATGTGATGGCATTTGTCAAAATGCGAAAATAGGTCGATATTACGCGCAGACACGGTTTGTCGGTTGTTAAGTAATGCTCCAACGCCTACCCTTGTGCAGGCTTTTTGTTTGTCTATTGCCGCATGATTTCTCCTCCCAACATAGCTGTGCTAGACTGAAGCATCTTCGCAGCCTTCTCCATAGCAATTTACCCGCTTTCATACCCGAGGACTTTGCCGTGTCAAAACATGCAATACAGGTCAATTCGCTCCCTAGTCAAGGACATCAGCGAAACCGACAGGTATGACCGCCTGCTGCGCTATGTATGTGTTGGCGAGACTTTCGTCAATGCGCAGCTGGTACGGGATGGGTGGGCTGAGGCGGTAGCTTATCCGCCTGACACGAAGTACGCCGACATGTTCCGCGAACTGCAAGACCAGGCCAGGGAGCAGAATATCGGGTGCTGGCCGTCCGGTGTGTGGGGCGAGATGCCGCCGGTGCAGCCGGCGTCGGGTGGCTCAGGTGGCGCGGTGTGTGATTGATCGGGGAACCTGTACAACTGCGGCGACTTCAAGACCCACGCGGAGGCGCAGGGCTGCTATGAGTACTGCGTGCAGACGGTGGGGCGCGATGTACATAAGCTGGATGGGAACCATGATGGGAGGCGTGTGAGAGTTTGCCGTGAGATAGTCGGACTGATTAAGAACTTGTATTGCTGAATGGCTGATCGCCTGTCCCTGCGCAGGCTTTGCCAAACGCTGGAGGGGTCCAGGCGACAACCTATTTCCTCTTTCTCTTTTTTCCTGCACACATAGTAAACTAACATCTACACTATTTTGGACTTTGGACAAAATGCGCATGGAGAGCATGACTTTCATCGACAATCTTTGGCCAAAATACACAGCGATAAGCGGGAAACGAACATTGCCTAAAGCCAGAGCGAGGAATAACTTGGCAGTTTGGGGCATATGGCAATTCGCCCAAACTAGCGAATTATTCATCCAAAGGCTTGCTTTAATCCCACTTTAGGGCTTTTTGTGGCTAAATTCAGACTCAGATGACAATGTGTCATTCGCAAATTTGTCCAAAGTCCAAACTATTAGCTTGAATATATCGAAAGCGAAGGAAAACCAACAATGCACACCTGTGATATATGTGGGAAGGAAAGAGAAAAGGGTTGGAGTCATACTGTTCATACAGGCCGGTTGGTGGATGATAAGATGGTAAGTTCATCGGTGTTCTCAGGGTATTACTATGAGACACGCTCTAAGAAATACACTGATTTCAGACAACACGACTATTGGACCTGCGAGCAATGCCATAAGTTGCACGACAATATACTCCCAAACATGTGGCGGATATGGATACCTATAGGCTCAATGGTGGTTGCGGCAATCCTGCTCGGTATCCTCTCGACCCAATCCGAGAAATCGGATTGGGGATGCATTCCGGTTGGAAGCGTTGGTATTGGTATCGGGGTCTGGTTCTTGTTCAATGAGCGTGCCAAGGGTAGGTCTGTCATGGACAAACTCCATGCCAAAGCGCGCAAAGAGCGCCGGACGTCAGAGGACGGAGCGTTCGGTTCGTTCACGCCGGATGATTATAAATCGATGATGAGGCTTTCTCATCCAAATGTTAAGCTATAAGCGCAAAATCGCCAGGATACAGATAAGTGTGTCTGGTGGTACTCTCTATACACGCAAGAACACGAGTAGTGGGCCGCCAGCCCCAACACCGGCGGCCCGTTGCGTTTAGCGGTCTCCCTAATAGCGATGGTAATGGAGGGAGGGGTAACTACCCATTGTCAAGGCGATGGTTTTTTCCATAATGAAGATAAGGAAGCCGTCGTGTCCAGGATACCCGAAATTATGCCAGTGGTGCTATCTAGAGGAGGTGCCACATGTACTATGAAAGCAAAGGGATGACTATTGAGTGCCTGACTGGTGAGCCAATCGTCATATCCACCCTGCTTGAAGAATTTAACTTTGGCTCTGATATCGCCGAAGGTAACAAACCATCATTTGAGCTTCTGGACAGCCTGGAACACCCTGTCATCTGGATCATGGATATGTCGCGTGCGAAATTAAATGTCGAGCGCCTCCTATCCATCAATCTGGTGACGAGAGGCGAGCGCCCTCTGTGGCACCATCCTATGCTTCGGCAGATTGTCGTAGTTTCCAATACCCGCCTAGCTCAACTGGCCGCTAAGGGGCTGAACAGTGAAGTTTTCGGCAATCTCTCAATCAGGGTTTTTGGCACTCTGGATGAGGCGCTTGATTTCGCCCGTGACTTATGATGATGCAGGCCATGCCAAACAAGCAGTGGGCCGCCAGCCCCAACACCGACGGTCCACTTTGTTTCTCTGCGTTTCTCTATTCAGTTATTAAGGTACGCCGCGGCCCTCTCCCCGGCCGGCGAACCGGGGCAGGCCAGAGTCTGCCGCCAGTCCTCGCGTATGCGGGAGGTCAGGCGGCCTGGAATTCTGGTTGAGATGCTTCTTCGTCGACGGCCATCCGGACAGGCAAGCGGCCAAAGGTCGCCTGCAGCTCGACGTACCACTCGCCATAGAGTGTCCAGTGGTCGCCCTGGTGGGTCGTCTCGACAAAGCCACAAATGGTGTTATTGCCAGGTTCAGCTTCGCTCGATAGGAGCAGCATCCCCTTGACGGCCTCGATATAGAAGCCCTGACCGAGCGAGAGACGGTTGATCTGAGCCTCCCGCGCCCTGCGGTTCTTGATGTTCTGCTGTAAGGTTGCGATTGTCAGACCCATGACTACCTCCCGGTATCTGCGGGAAACGGCATAGAAAGGACCTCAGCGAAAGCCCGCTGGCTCTCTGTCAGGTTCTTAAGTGTTTGTATCTGTGGGCTCATGACAGGCTCTCCGATCGGCGCCTGCATGAGGACTCCCGCCAGCTTGGGATTGGTGGACGGCTTCATGCCGTCTTTGACCTTGAGCATGTAGGCCCGTATCTCGCCCCTACAGCTCACGAACTGCAGCTCGCTGTGGGTGTCTTTATCCGACCTGATGCTCATCTCGCCCATAACGATGCGGTTGGGATGGGTGGGGTGCTTGAGGTAGATCCAGGTGGGAACTGCCGCTTCGTCCGGCTTGCTGTAAAGGCAATACCCGTCGGGCAGGTTCCTGGCGTCGGGATTTGTGGTCCACTCGCTGATGGCCACCTGGACGGCTTCGAGCAGCTCGTCGAGCCGGTTGGGCTCGATGGGCGCTCTGCTCATAGCGATCTGTTCCAATATTTCCTCGTTCGATTGCAGGTCCTGGGGAGCGATAGGGGTAGGCTTTGCCTCCTCTGTTTTGCTGGACAGCAGGTAGGCTTCTGCTGCCCAGCGGAAACCATCCCTAATGTCATCATGAGGCGTGTTCTCCCTAAACCAAACGGCCAGCTGCTCGTACATAACATGGAGAAAATCTCTGCGCCATTCATCCAGGGGTTGCATCCCGCAGGTCTCATCGTAGCCATCTGCCACGGCCTGCCATTCCCCCAGGTTCTGAGCTTTCGGCGCCGGCAGCATGTAGCGCAGTTTCTCCAGCTCGGCGCCGCGCGGGTCAGATGGCGGGTACCACTCCCCGGCGTAGTAGACGCCACAGAGGATGGGAACGTCACATGGCCTGGTGTGGGGTACGGTGGCAATTGCTGTTTCCCCGGCCTCGACCCGCTCCATCATGAACTTGGCGCTCTCTCGTTCCTTCGCGCTCACAAACAGATGTTTTTGATAAAGTAAAAGTAGGCCACGGGATGTCAATAATCCGCTAAGATGGGAAAAAACATCAAAGCGGAGGAAAAGGATGAAGACCGTGGAAGAAAGAGCCGCAATCAGGCGAGCACATTACATAGAAGGAAAGAGTCAGAGGGAAATCGCGCGGGAGACGGGATACGCGCGGGAGACGGTCAAGAAGGCCATCGAGAATGCCGGGCCGGTGAGCTACGCAAGCAGCCAAGAG
>JAFGMS010000495.1 GCA_016927375.1 Anaerolineae bacterium | reverse complement strand
TTATGCTTGCGAATTGTGGTGATCGCTGAATCAATCCCACAAATCTGCGTAGACCCACTTTTATACTTTCCTATACGATAAAAAAATGGTTGCAGAATTTGTCTCTATCATGTACACTAGCTTTTAGAACGCTCGTACTGTTTTCTCGCCCTGATAGTATGATGAATGAAAGCTTATATATCTGATTGAACCTATCTTCCGGATAGGTTCTTAGTAGTTTTGGGAGATGCATCTCAATGTCTGATGATGGCCGTTTAGCTTCGCTTGAGAAAACTATTAAAGATCTGACGAAGAAGTTTGGAGATGGCACCATTGTACGGCTTGGGGAATCAACGCATCTCCAGGTGGACATAATTCCTACTGGTGCGCTCTCGCTAGATGTTGCTTTGGGGGTTGGAGGCATCCCTCGTGGGCGTGTAACTGAGATCTATGGCCCGGAATCGTCAGGTAAAACAACCCTTTGCTTGCACATTATTGCCCAGGCTCAACGTCTGGGCGGCATTTGCTCCTTCATTGACATGGAACATGCTCTTGATGCCGTTTACGCGGAAAATATCGGCGTGAATATTGATGACCTTTACATCAGCCAGCCTGATACAGGTGAACAGGCACTTGAGATTGCCGAGGCACTTGTGCGCTCCGGCTCGATGGATGTAATCGTACTCGACTCGGTTGCCGCTCTGGTTCCTCGCGCCGAGATCGAGGGAGAGATGGGGGATAGCCACATGGGCCTGCAAGCTCGCCTGATGAGCCAGGCACTGCGCAAGCTGTCCGGGGCAATCAAGCAAAGCAATACTGCAATGATCTTTACCAACCAGCTGCGCGAGAAGATCGGTGTAATGTTTGGTAACCCGGAGACTACAACCGGCGGACGGGCGCTCAAGTTTTACGCTTCGATCAGATTGGATATCCGAAGGATCGAGGGTATTAAGCGAAGCGGCGATATTGTTGGTAACCGTACCCGGGTGCGAGTAACCAAGAACAAGGTAGCAGCGCCTTTCAAAGAGGCCGAAGTTGATATCATGTATGGAGAGGGGATTAGCTACGAGGGTGATCTTCTGGATCTCTCTGATAATCTGGGCCTGATTGAGAAAAGAGGAGCCTTTTACCGCTACAATGACGAATTAATTGGTCAAGGTCGCGAGAATGCCAAGCAATTTCTGGCTGAGCATCCGGAATACTGTCGTGTTCTCGATCAGGCTATCCGTGAGGCTTATGGGCTGCGACCACTCCCAACCTCTTGATGCTTTCCTGCAGTTAAAACAGCAGGTTTCCACTACTTTTGCATCCGTTATACCAGGATTTTCTACGCCTTCTCTTTCAAAAGTGCAGAGGGATGAAGGTAGGGAGTTATAGATGTGATGGGGTATAATGGCTTCTATGTCAGTTCGACGGAATACATTTCTTCGCTTCTTGGTCTACGTTCGTCCCTATTGGAAGCAAATTCTGGCGGCCAGCGTTGGCGGCATCGTCAAATTCACATTGCCGCTCTATGTACCCCAGGTTACCCAGCATCTGCTCGACGATGTCTACCTCAACCCGGCGCTCAGTCAGGCAGAAAAGCTAAGCGAGCTCTATTGGTCGGTTGGCGTGCTGATGCTGGTGTTTGTTTTCTTTTGGGCGCCGTGGACCTACGTGCGTCATTACTACTCAGGACGAGCCGGACACCGGTCCGTGTTCGACCTGCGCTATGAGCTCTATCACCGTATCTTGCGGATGTCGGCCTCGTTCTTCACACGTCACAAGTCCGGTGGGGTGGTGTCGCGGCTCATCAGTGATGTTGCCTTGGCGCAAAACCTGGTGGGCAGTGCTCTCACCAACGTCTGGATGGACGCGGCAGCCATCATCGTCATCCTCTACTTCATGTTCCGGATTGACCTGGCCCTGACCACCGTAGCATTGGCTATCTTCCCGTTTTACATCTTTTTCTTCCGGCGCTTTGGCGATCGCATCAAAACCTCCAGTCATAAAATACAGCAAGAAATCGAAAGTATTTCGGGTAACCTGCAAGAGAAGATCGCCGGTAGTCTGGTGGTGCATGCCTTCAGCCAAGAGAAAACCGAGCAGCGGAAATTTGGCAGCGATTCGGAACACCTATTTTCCACCACCATGCACAGCGTGTTCCTGCAAAGCCTCAATATTACTATTTCCAATACCCTGACCAACCTGGCTCCGTTGGTGGTGACATTGTTCGGTGGGTACCTGGTCATTCGGGGCCAACTGACGGTCGGCGAGTTGGTGGCCTTTGGAATGTATATTGGGCCGCTTTATCTGCCCCTGCAACGCTTTTCAGAGCTCAACGTCGTCCTGGCCAACTCCCTGGCAGCGCTTGATCGCATCTTCGAGGTGATGGACGAGAAACCTGAGATTGTGGATCGCCCCAATGCCACGGAGCTGCCCCAGGCGGTGGGGCGCGTGGAGTTCGACAAGGTGTCGTTTGCCTATGACGGCGAGCACCGGGTTCTTCACGAGGTAACCTTTACAGCGCTGCCTGGCCAGAAGATTGCGCTGGTCGGTCACAGCGGTTCCGGCAAAACGACCATCACCAGCCTTATACCGCGCTTTTACGACGTGGAGGAAGGGGCAGTACGCCTGGATGGTCACGATGTGCGTGACATCAAGTTGAGCACCCTGCGGCGCCACATTGGCCTGGTGCTGCAGGATCCCATTCTATTCAGCGGCACCATCCGCGAGAATATCCTCTATGGTAACCCGAAGGCTACCTGGGACCAGATAGCTGCCGCCTGTCGCGATGCCAACGCCTACGACTTTATCACGGCTTTGCCACAAGGTTTCAACACTGAGGTAGGCGAGCGTGGTGTGTTTCTCTCAGGCGGACAAAAACAGCGCCTGACCATCGCGCGTGCCTTTGTCAAAGATCCTACCATTTTGATCCTCGACGAAGCGACATCGAACCTGGACTCGGCCTCTGAGCGGCTCATCCAGGAAGCCCTGGAGCGGCTGATGGCCAATTGTACGACCTTCATCGTGGCGCACCGGTTGTCCACCGTTATCCATGCTGATGTGATCCTGGTACTCTATCAGGGGCGCATTGTGGAGATGGGAACGCACACCGATCTTGTGAAGGCCAGCGGCGTGTACCAGCAGCTCTACTTCAAGCAACTGGAGTCTGCGGCCGAGGGTATGGATCTCTAGTGAGCATTCCCGTTCCTTTTAGGACAACCGTGCTCGCTGACGATGCTGGCCTACCTCAGGGCAAGCCGGCATCGCCAGAGAGACACAAGACCGATTGACAACCAGGTATGCTGCTTCAAAGGGACATCTTTCCATTCTTGAGATCGAAGCGTGCCGTCAGGCGCACATCGCGCGAGGAACTGCCGACCAACACTTCGAATTCGCCATCCTCGACCACCCACTGTTTTTCTGCCGGGTCATAATAAGACAGCGCTTCGCAATCAAGTCTGAGAGCTACAGTCTTGCCTTCCCCTGCATCGAGGGCAACCTTGGCAAATGCCTTCAGCTCTTTTTCAGGACGCACCAGCCGGGATTGCAGGTCACGAATATATACCTGAGCGATTTCTTTCCCGGCCCGCTCTCCGGTATTCCGCACATCGACGCGGACTTCTAGCTGACCGTTCTCGCTTTCGATAAGTGTGAGGTTGCTGTATGCAAATGTCGTGTAGGACAGCCCATAGCCAAATGGGAAGAGCGGTTCAATAGCCTTCTTATCGTAGTACCGATAACCAACAAAAAGCCCCTCACCGTACAAAACTTTGCCATTTTCACCCGGGTAGTTGATATAGGCAGGGTTGTCCTCCAGGCGCGCGGGGAAGGTCGTGGGCAGCTTCCCGGAGGGGTTGACATCGCCAAACAACACATCGGCGATGGCATTGCCGGTCTCCTGGCCGAGGTACCAGGCCTGCACCACTGCTGCTACCTTATCCAGCCATGCCATCTTGACGGGCGAGCCGGCATTGAGTACCACGATGGTATTGGGGTTGGCTGCAGCCACCTGCTCGATCAACTCGGCCTGCGCGCCCGGCAGTTCCATATCAGGCCGGTCGAAGCCTTCGCTTTCCCACTCGCCGGTCAGCCCGGCAAATACAATCGCCACATCAGCTTTGGCAGCCAGCTCAGCCGCCTGCCGGATGGCATCGGCCCCGATTTGGGGTATACAGCCGGCGCGGAGATGCTGCCAGTGCGAGTCCGGATGCGCAGCGTACTCGATCCGGATCGAATAAGTCTGACCGGCAGCCAGTTCGATATCCTGGGCGCCGGAGCGATTTTGCCCATCAGGCATCTCGTCCCAAAAATCGACAACCAACTTGCCATCGACGAACAACCGGCTCGGTCCGGTGCTCACCAGGCCAACCTCATAAATCCCGCTCTCAGGGACGGTGAATGAGCCAGCTAGCCGGGCCGAAAAGTTGGTCAGCTCGGCCGGGGCCAGCTTGTTTTTATCCCAAAACTGTTCCAGCCCTTCTGTTTTTTCGGTGTGGACGGGATCGCCGGACAAGTCTCGATTGGCAAAAGTATGTATGGTAACGTCGCCTGCCAGCCACGCCCTATCGAATGCCGGAGGCAGCTTATGGATGGCACAGCCGGCAGCGTACTCAACTTTGTCACCCGCCTTGCTCTGAATAGCATCCAGAGGAGAGACAACATAGTGTGGTTTGACCCGGACGCTGCCACCGCCTATGAAAGCCGGCCACCGGGCATTTGCACCAATTACGGCAACCGAGCCAACCTGTTCGAGATCGATCGGCAGGATGGCATCGTCATTCTTGAGCAACACGATGGCCTCAACTGCGGCCTCCCGTGCCAGGCGCCGATGTTCAGGGTTGTCCAGCGCCTGTTCGGGCTGTAAATCGGGGGCTTCAAATGCACCTACGCGTTTCACTGTGCGCAGTAAGCGTCGAACTTTGTCATCAAGTCTGGCTTGGCTGAGACGACCATCTTTGATGGCCTCCAATACGTGCTCGCCCATCCAGCGTCCTGGGCCGGGCATCTCCAAATCCAACCCGCTCGTGGCTACACCGGGCGTATAGGTGCCCCACCAATCAGATATGACGATGCCGTCAAAACCCCACTCGCCCTTCAGAATATCGAGCAGGAGGTAGTCATTCTCGCTGGCATAAGTACCATTGATACGATTGTAGGATGACATGACAGCCCACGGTCCGGCCTCTCGAACGGCGATTTGGAAAGGCCGCAGATAGATCTCGCGCAGGGGGCGTTCAGCAACCTCAGAGTTCATCGACGTGCGCTCGTATTCCGAATCGTTGCAGATAAAGTGCTTGATGCACGCACCCACGCCCTCGCTTTGCAGACCCCTGATGTAGGCAACAGCCATGCGGGCTGTAAGATAGGGATCTTCGGAATAGCACTCGAAGTTGCGGCCCGCCAGAGGAGATCGGTGGATGTTTACCGTAGGCGCCAGGAGAATATGGGCTCCTTTGGCCTTCGTCTCTTCGGCCAGCGCTTTACCCACGCGCTCAACCAGTTCGGGGTTCCAGGTTGCAGCGAGCGCGGAGCCGCAAGGGAAACACGCCGAAGTCGGCCCATATGCAGACTGGCTCCCTCGTGCGCCCATGGGGCCATCGGTTACTTTGATGGCAGGAATACCCAGGCGGGGAATGGAGACGGTGTGCCATGCATCCGCACCTGCCAAGAGGGAAACTTTTTCTTCCAGGGTTACCTGGGTGACTAACGCCTCGATTTTGTCGTTCATTTCTGGCCTTTCAGTGATCATGATATTGATTCCTCTGGGCTGCTTATATGTGGACCGTAGCAGGTTCATCCCCCTTCACTTTTGACAGCAAAGGAAGAGAGGTATGATAGAATTTCTGAAGAACAAGTTTCTGACACTCGGCATGGATGG
>JAFGMS010000494.1 GCA_016927375.1 Anaerolineae bacterium | reverse complement strand
GACAGGTTCATCCCTGTCCAAGCCTCCTTGACCCAACACCACTGCTCTCTCGGCCCAGACTGCGAGAGCAGCGATTTGTTGCACCTGTCTATTACATCCCTATGGCAGCGGCTAGTGAACAAGAAGCTTCTGCACTAAAATTAGTCGCATGACTGCACAATCATCTGACTCTACACTCCCTCAAACTGGCACCCGTGGTTGGCAGCGCATGCTATCCCACTTGCGTTGGACGCGCTCCAGCTCCACATTGATGGGGCTCTTCCTGCTGACCCTGTTCCTGATCGGATATATCTGGTGGCCATTGGCGGAAGAGGTGCTGGCGCGGGTCGACCAAACACGCTGGTGGCTCTATGTGGACTGGCTGTTGCTGGGCAACTTCCTGGTGATGTCGCTGCTGCTGGTCATTGGGGCCGACCTTAAGAAGGACGCGCTGATCATCTTCGTTGGGGCCTGCGGCGGCCTGGTCATCGAGAGTTGGGGCACGCAGACCAACCTCTGGACATACTACACGCTTGAGCGCCCGCCGCTTTGGATCATCCCGGCATGGCCGATTGCCAGCCTTTCTATCGACCGGCTCGTTCGTTTGGCTGACGCCCTGATTCCCGATCGCCACCAACGTGTCTATCAGGCTATATACTGGCTGGGTTTTCCTGCCTTCCTGGCCATCATGCTGATCTTCGTACAGCCCACTATCGCCAAGTCGATGACCCTGACAGCGCTGGCACTATGCGTCACCTTGACGCTGACCCCCAAAGACCATCGCCTGGCGCTGATCACCCTTGCCGCCGGTGCCGGTCTGGGTTATTTCCTTGAATTGTGGGGCACGACCCGCCAGTGTTGGACGTATTACACATTCCAGACACCGCCTTTCTTCGCCGTGCTGGCCCATGGCATGGCCGCTGTTGCCTTTTGGCGGACGGGATTGACACTGAAGCTGGTTGGGGCACAGATCGGTCAATGGATGGGCAAAAGGCCATGTATAGCAGATAAAAAGAACGCTGCGCCAGCTCCTGACGCCTGAGAGCATCTCCCCCCCATCGATTGTGCAGCATGCGATAGCATCTTGTTAAAGTGAGCAATCTCCCTTTTGATCCGAGCGGCATGGTTGATCGATCCGTCAGGCACGGATGATCCATCCATCAGGCGCACTTTCCTGTTACCAGCAAGGATTTGGTTCACACATATGGCACCAGGGATGGCCAAAATCATTGAGTTATGCGTAAATCAAGGAGGATGGAAGGAGGATGGAAAGAGGATGCTCGGACGATGCTTGGACGCCCCTCCTAGATGGCAGATGAGAGAACACACTTTTTATCTCAGGCCAGTGAGGCACTATCTGCGCATAGTGAGTAGCTTCTTGCTGAGCAGTGGCGGCAGGCGGCTGATGACACAACCTCGCAGCACTCCAGAACGATCGTCTGTGGGTAACCATGGCCTTGCGCACAACAGCCAGCGAAGCCGGAGTTAAGGACTATACGTTCTATCGGGTAGGCGGCATAAGTTGGCCGGTGTGCCCTATGTGGCTGGTGTATATGCACTGGCCGTCCAGACCGATCTTGCCATAACTCTGGAGGATTTCTGCTTACTCGCGCTTAAGACAGTCTGCACGGTGTGGACCGTGCAGACTGTTGTTATGCGCCTAGAATATCCCCTACTCTGTTAAGATTTCGTCAAAACCCTTGACACATCACCATGAACTGTGCTAGTATCTGGGCTAATCTTTTGAGAGTAGGAACAACAATGTTAGTCGAGCACTTCAACCGAGTTATCCTGATTGTTGTTATTGAGCTTTTGGGCCTTATTGGCACCAAAGGGCCAGGCCCGGTTGGCTAGGTTTCGACGGATAATTTTCAACGAAAAACCAGCGCCTCCCAACCGGGAGGCGCTGGTTTTTTACCATACTGGAGCATTGATATCGTGTCAACCTTAATCGTCATCGCCGCTATTAGCCTGTTCATCCTTATTAGCCTTATGATCGGCCTCCTTATTGTCGTTGTTAAGGAGCACGCAATGGCGGCTGCACTGGTCCCGGTTCGAGCAAGACGCAGAGACATGCAATCAAAGTATAACCGGACAACAGTCAGAGGAAATCAGGAAGCCGCCTAGCAACTAGAGGCGGCTTCTTCGTTGAATAATCCTTAAATTGTCGAAGAGAGGAGAAAAAGATGAGCAAGGAAAACGGACTGTCAAAGACCATTACAGAGCATCACGATGCTCAATCTCGCTCAGAGGGTTCCTGGGCCAATGCCTGGGTCCCGGTGTGGGAGGAAACGCTTACTACACCAGCGGCCAACACACAACCCAAGGCCGAGGCATCAGAGCCCCAGAGCACAAAAGCCTACGCCACTAAAGAAGTCCCCGCGGCTAGAGAGGCAGAGAAAGTCCATGCCTGAGAAAGCAGCCTCTTCCACCAGTTCCTCCACCACAACACGCACCAGCCGTTCCGATCAGATCAAGCGCGGTGTTGAGCGCGCCCCACACCGATCGCTGCTCCGGGCAACAGGCGTGCGTGATGAAGACATGGGCAAGCCCTTTGTAGCAGTCGTCAATTCCCATATTGATATCATCCCCGGCCACGTCCATCTGCAAGAGATGGGTAAGATCGTCAAAGAAGCGATCCGGGCTGCCGGGGGCGTTCCTTTCGAGTTCAACACCATTGGGGTTGGCGACGGCATTGCAATGGGACACGAAGGCATGAAACTCTCGCTGCCCAGCCGTGAGCTCATCGCCGACTGCGTGGAAACAGTGATATCAGCTCACTGCTTTGATGGAATGATCTGCATTCCTAACTGCGACAAGATCGTACCGGGGATGATGATGGCGGCTATGCGGCTCGATATCCCCACCATCTTTGTCAGCGGTG
>JAFGMS010000493.1 GCA_016927375.1 Anaerolineae bacterium | reverse complement strand
ATTATCACGGTTTATTTTGCTGAAGCGCAGTAATACTCAGAATATGGCTCTTTTCCCGCTTGGAGAATTTAATCGTGATAATGTCTATTGAGTCATTGCCGATTGATGATTGAAAAGCAGTCATTGCAAGCGGGTTTGAAATGCGAAACCCAACAAAGCTATTTGCCATCGGCCATATGCTATCAGCCATACGCTATATGCCATACGCTATCAGCCACCTGCTGACCGCTCAGGGAGAAACACACAATGGATAACCCCTTTATCGGGTCCGGCTCAGAGCTGGGTTACCCCGCGCCGTATTGGTTTATCGTCTTCTTTAAGGTGCTTGGCTTTACCTTACATATGGTTCCGATGAACCTGTGGTACGCCGGGCTGATCATCATGCTGCTGCTAAACATTGCCGGCGGCCGCCATGCCAAACGCCTCAGCGAGCGTGTAATCAATGCCATGCCGATTATCGTAGCCATGGGCATCAATTTTGGGATCATTCCCCTGCTGTTTATCCAGGTGGCCGACTATCGTGTCTTTTACCCGGCCACCATTCTGATGGCCTGGCCCTGGTTTGCCGTCATTCTCTTGTTGATGGTGGCCTATTACGGTGTGTACATCTATGTAATTGGGCTGCGCAGAAGCACTATGAGCCGGTTCAAGCAGACCGCCGGGTGGGTGGCAGCGATTACCTTTGTGGTGCTGGGCTTTATCTATGCTAATGCCTTCAGCCTGATGACCAACATCGACGCCTGGAAGGATCTCTGGTTGTCGGCCAACGTGGGCGGCGCGCCGCTCGGCATCGGCCTGAACCTGGGGGATGCCACGCTCTTTCCCCGCTGGTTGATGGTCTTCAGCATCGCCGTTACCACCACTGCCGCCTACGTCGTGGTCGATACAGGTTTCTTTGCCGGCGATGAGAGCCGGGAGTACAAAGAATGGGCGCTCGGCTTTGCCCTCAAGCTTTACACCGGTGGGCTGATCGCAGTGGCGGTCACCGGATCAGCGTACATCTTCCTGACCATCCCAGCTGCGGTCCGGGCGCAGCTGATGACTGTGCCGCTGCTCATCCTAACCCTGCTGACCGGCGCGGCCGGCGGCCTGCCCTGGCTGCTGATCGTGTACTCCCGGCAGCGCTTTCGCTTCAACCGGGGGATGGCTTTTCTGGTAGGGCTGACACACTTTGGGGTGCTGGGGTTCCACGCCGTCAGCCGCCAGGTCGTCCAGAACCTGGAGCTCGCCCCTTACCTGGATGTCACCGCCGAGCCGGTCAACTTGCAGCTCAGCCCGATGATCGTCTTCCTGGTGCTGTTCGTGGCTGGTGTCGGGGTTGTGGTGTGGATGGTCTCGCAGGTGGTCAAGGCTAATCGGCCGGTGGTTGCAGAGCAGTGACCTGTTTGGCTGCTCAGATCAGGAGATAATCCGAAGGAGCTTGCTGGGAGAAACTATGTTAACCCATTTCAATTTGGGCGATTACCGGTGTGTCTTGCTGAACGTCGGGTGCTTCGATATGAGCGCCGGGGTGCTGTTTGCCAACGCCCCCGCCGATGTTCTCTCGATCGCTTTAGCAAAGCACGCGCTGAAGCCTGAGCTGATTGTCTTTCAGACCAACCCGCTGTTCGTCGATACCGGCGTCCACCGCGTGGTGATCGAGCCAGGCGGGACGGATGAGACGGGCCGCCTGAGCGCTGCACTGGCGGAGGCGGGCATCGATCCAGCTACTATCGATACGGTCATCATCACCCATGGGCATGCCGATCACTACAGCGGATGTATCGGCGCGGATGGTCACCCGGCGTTTCCTGATGCGAGCCATTTCATCCAGCGAGCCGAGTGGGATCACTGGCTGGCTCCCGATAACCCCGAGCCGCACCATGCCGAAGCCTTCCGCCGCATGCTCCTCCCGCTCCATGACAGCTTCACCCTGCTGGACGGTGATGGCGAGATCGTGCCGGGGCTCGAAGCAATCTGCATGGCCGGGCATTCGCCGGGGCACATGGTGGTGAAGATCGCCGGGCAAGCTGTTCACGTTGGCGATGTGTTGTTGAACGTCGTGTACATCGACCACCCTGATTGGTATGCAGCCTTCGATGTGTGGCCCGACCAGGTCGTCGAGTCGCGGCGCAGACTGCTGGGCCTGCTTGCCGAGGAGGATTTGCTGGCGGTGACCTATCACTTCCCCCAACCCCGCATTGGTAGAGTGACAGTGACTGACGGCGGATGGCAGTGGGTGCCGGAGGAGCCGTCACGTCCAGCCGTTTGATGCCCGGTAGCTCGGCCGCGCGATTCTCCGGTTTGTCTCGTGGTAGAGTACGAGCGCCCCGATGAAGCCCGCTGCCAGACGGTCGATCAGGGACGTGTCGCCGAGCCTCCTCCAATCATCTTCCATTCCCGTTGGTGCAGTGTCGCTCTGCATTTGCTTGTCCTTCGCCGATCCTTCGCTTTGCCTACCATGCCCGGCCCGCCGCCCTCAACCGCATCGACGCGCCTGACCTGCGATGCTCCTGGCTCATACAAGTACATCTGTTTGCTCCTGTCTTAAGTTCCTGTTTGTGTACTTACAAACTTGCAGACTTGCATAGTCAGTAGACCGCAATGGCGCGGCCGCCACGAATAAGCTTCGCGGCTATTTTCTTACAAGACCGGATGTGCGCTGCGGTCTATTGAATCCCCTGAATAGGCGCCCTTTGGTATACTATCGCCGATTTGCTCTTGCCGTAGGCTACCTTAAAGGCGCAGTCATGAGTTTCCTTCTCCAGATTATCGTTGGCCTCATCCTTAGCAGCTTGATCGGTTTCCTGGCTTACTGGCGCGGCTCGCTCACAAGAAGCGGCGCTGCCGGCGCAGTGATCATCGGTACGGTCATTTTTGGTTTCGGTGGATGGGCCTGGGGGCTGACGCTGATCGCCTTCTTTGTGACCTCCAGTCTGCTCTCACACTATAAAGAATCGACCAAGGAAAATTTAGCCGAGAAGTTCGCCAAGGGGCACCGGCGTGATCTGGGTCAGGCGTTGGCTAATGGTGGGGCAGGGGCGCTGATCGCCGTGCTGTATGCCGTCCGGCCTGACCCGCTGTTGGCGGCTGCCTTTGCCGGCGCAATGGCGACCGTCAATGCCGATACCTGGGCGACCGAGCTGGGTGTGCTGGCAAGAAAGCCACCCCGGCTGATTACCTCTGGGCGTCCGGCCGAGGTGGGGACATCGGGAGCGGTTTCGGTGCCAGGGATGTTGGCATCGGTCGCCGGAGCATCGACAATTGGGATCGCACTGGTCATCTTGCTTCGACTGGAGTGTGTCGTCAGATGGTCTCCAATGTATGCTCTTCTCAACCCATGTCCTTTTGAATTGGCATTGCTGCCCGGGGCATTGATTGGCGGATTGATTGGTTCTCTCTTTGACAGTCTGCTGGGCGCTACCGTCCAGGCTATCTATTACTGCCCAACCTGTAAAAAGGAAACGGAGAAAACGCGCCATTCTTGTGGCACATTGACGCAGCAGATGCGTGGGTGGCAATGGCTTAACAACGATATGGTCAATTTCATTAGCTCGCTCGTTGGGGCATTGGTTGGAGCGGTTTTTCATATTCTGTCCATGGCAGTATAATCCGCTAGCCCTGGCGGTCGAATAAATACGGGAAGCTGAATACTAATCTGAGGAGGATAAGTTGAGCGTCGAACAACCCTTGGAAGAACAAACTACACTTGAGCCACGAGGACATTCTAAATTGGGGATTGCCTCTCTGGCCGTCTCGCTCATCACCGGGTTAGCCTATTGCCTGGTGATGGTAGTGACTTTTTATCTGATTTTTGATATGGTCTCAACCTCGACCATGCAGGACCCTAACGAGCTTATTCTGGAACTCCAGTCAGGCGGTCAGGGCGGTATGATGGCTTTGGTCATGTTGTTTGGTATATGTATGTTCAGCGCTCCGGTTTTGTCGATGGTTGGGTTGGGGCTTGGCATCGGTGGCTTGTTCCAGAAGGATAAGAACCGGCTTTTTCCCATCCTGGGTGTGATATTCGGTGTTTTGCTCTTGTGCGGCAGCGGCAGTTTTGTCTTATTGTCGCTGGTGGGTGCATTGACCGGACCACCGATGCAATGACAGGGTCCATCACAGAGTTTCTCTTTGTTTTCTCTGCACGCTTGGCGTTCTCTGCTGTGAATCTATGACACACCCCAAAAAGGCGAAACGCAACTAACTCGAAACTATAGGAATTTCCTTTTGCGAATGACAGTCGCTTGTGCACGAGTGGATTCCCGCTTTCGCGGGAATGACAGGCAGCCCGGCAGCGT
>JAFGMS010000063.1 GCA_016927375.1 Anaerolineae bacterium | reverse complement strand
GGACCTTCGGTTTCGGCAGGTTCCTCAGCAGCTTCGGTTTCAGCCGGTGCGGCTTCGGTTTTCTCGGTCGCAGCTTCGGTGGTGGCTTCTTCCGCGGGGGTAGCGGTGCCTTGGGTGCAAGCTGACATGAGAAGACCGACTGCCAGCGCTACCGCTAGGATGATCGATAGTTTCTTCATTTCTTTCATGCTCCTCTACTTGACTAAAGGCTCAGACGGTCGTGCATGATACAAGTTTCTACAGGAGTTATTGTTTTAATCGCATCACCCCCTCTTGTTTTGTGTAGAAATTTCCAATCTGGCAGCATCATCAGCAATTCCCGCCCTGGAAGGTTGCCGCAGGGATTACTGCGGCAACCTCTTGTTTTTCTCTCTGCGCTCTCTGCCACGGCCTTCGGTCGTCTCTGGTATGAACATGGGCGTTGGCCGCCGAGACTTCGGAAGTCTAAGACGCTGCCACGTTTTCATCCATTGAAGGTGCAGGCACTAGCCCGGCATGGTGACTGCAGTGAAACAGCTTTCTCAGGGCGCATTATCCGCACATGGGTTCAAGCCGGGAACTGCTGCAGCATCATGGGTTTTGTTCTTTTGACCACCATGGTGTCTTATTCTCTTCATGAAATGAACCTGGTTACAGGCTGAGGTACAGTCTTTGTCGAGAGCGTTCCCGTTAACGTTATCAGTCAAGATATTTCCTATCATAACCGACTACCCCGGTTGGTGTCCACCCGATTTTGTCGAGAGAGTGCCATAGAAATGACACTGTAGAGTCTTTTGGGGCTTGGCAGTCTTAGTTAGGTGATAGCTGTGAAGAAGCGATAGGGGCACTCGCGTGTGTTCAAGCGACTGTCCCTATCGAGCTTTTTCGAACGATCAGCTCAGGGGGAAGACAAATCTGCTCTGGTTCAAAGGTAATATCATCGTAGTGACTCGCATTGATGGCTTGAATCAGCTCTCTGACTGCGGTGGAACCCAGCTCGCGTAGATTCTGATATACCGTTGTGAGCGGTGGGCGATAGTAGGCGGTCTCGGGGATGCCATCAAAACCAACGATGGCAAGATCCTCGGGCACGCGAAGACCTCTCTGGTAGATCACCTGCAGTGCTCCCAGTGCCATCTGATCGTTGCCGATGAATACTGCGTCCATGTCCGGGTAGCTCTCCAGCAGTGTTTGCATCTCTTGCGCGCCACTGGCTGCAGACCAGTTGCCGGATACCCAATGGTGGGTTGATGTCTGTAGCCCTGCATCGCTGAGAGCGTCCTGCCAGCCGGCCTGCCGTTGGCGGGCCTCCCACCAGTCTAATGGCCCAGCAAGGTGCCCGATGCGCAAATAGCCCTGTTCGAGGAGGTGTTCTGTTGCCAGGCGGCCTCCCTGGTAGTTGTTGATTGTTACGATGGACACACCCGGCTGCTTTTGCATGGTCAGGAAGATGATCGGTATACCTAAATCCGGCGGCTGATCCCGGATCCAATCCCGGTTGTCCCCGATCTCCGGCACAGCCCATATGATTCCTTCGACATGTCTTGCCAGCAGCGCATTGAGCACTGGCTGAATATCAGCAGTGTAAAACCCCGGCAGCTCTTTGAGCAGAAGCGTATATCCCTCTTTTTCTGCCTGACTGGCAATGCCATTGAGCGTCTGGGAAGGGCCGAGGAGTTTTAAGCCTGCGCTGACGATACCCAGTGCGAGGCTTCGCCGGTGGATCAGACTGCGAGCGATAGCGCTGGGTTGGTAATTCAACTTCTCGATGATCTGCCACACGCGCTGGCGTGTTTCTTCCGCTACGTCGGGGCGATCATTGATTACGCGCGATACGGTTTGGGTAGAAACTCTGGCCATAGCAGCAACGTCTTTGATGGTAACTCTCTTTTTTACTACCATGATGTCATCTTTTCTTTGTGAGCCAGGTAACGTTATTTGCAGCGGATGTTTCTATAGAATGATAACATGGAATTTGTGGATGGAGGTCAGGATGAGTTTGGTGTCTATGGCTTCTCAGGGCTGTCCCGGCGATGCTGTTGGAGCTGCCACTTCTATCCTGACCCATATATTCAGCAATTGCCCCATGCCATGCCCAAAACCGAACGCCTCCTTGTTCGCATTACAGAGTGTCCACTCACCCTCATATCGGCCTTCCTTCTTAGGCGCAGTTAGTGTCACCGAGACTTCTATTGCCTCATCAGGTGCTACGGCATCGTCCGTCAGGGCGATGGCATTAGGCCCGGCCATCTGATCGCCTCTGGCAAAGACAAACCAGTAGTCAGGTGTCCAGGTACAGGTGCCGCCGTTGCTGATGCGCCATGTTTTCACGAATGTTTCTCCTGGTGCTACCGTCGTGCCATCCGGCACGGTAACATCTGCTACATAGATGCCTAAATCACAGGGCGGCCAGGGAGGTGTCGTGGTCAGTTCGTTGGTTGCTGGGTCATTCTCGGGGATCACACAGAAGAATGACGAAGAGAAGCTGGGCGGCATCCGGTTGTCGAACTGGCAGGCGGTGACAAGCAGAACAGCTCCGGCCAGCAATCCAACGCATCGAAGCTGCCAATTGAGTGAACACGAGGAATATCGCAACATGGTATGTGTCTTTTCTTACAATAGCCAAGCAACCATTCACAGGTATGGAGCAACTACTCAATGCGTATCAATTGCAGATCTGCCCATTTGCCTACTTGCTTCTAACCTGACGCATGACCGTGGGCTGGGCATCGGGGAGCTTGTTGGCCAGCAGGGCCTGCTTCCAAAGGATGCTGACCAGCTCGGGTACCTTGGGTGCATCGACGCGGCCCTGGAGATGCCGGTAGATGGTATGTGTGTTGGTCATGATGCGCTCGGGTGAGTTCCATCCGGCGAAAGGTTGCTGGGCGAAATCCTCGCTCAGCGCGATGTCGGTGGCTGCCTGCTCAGCGGTCACGCCCGCATCGTAACGCTTGCTTACCTCGGTCTGCACGAAGGTCCAGTAGCGTTTGACGTTCTCTACACCCTTCTTATCGGTGATCGGTCCGTGGCCCGGCACGATGACGTCGACCTTCATGTCCAATATCTTGTCCAGTGCCGCTAACCAATTCTCGACCGGGCCGGCCCACATGACCGGCGTGGCGTCGACAAATAGAATGTCGGCGGCAAAGAGGATTTTCTCCTGGGGCAGGTAGGCCATGAGGTCGCCCTGGGTATGTGCAGGGCCCACCTCGATGAGCTGAACTTCGCGGCCGGTTACTTCGAGCGTCAGGGAGCCTTCAAAGGCGCGCGATGGCAGCACCGGCACAACTTCCTCGAAGTGATAGGGTGCCACCATATTCTGGAACCAGTGCCCGACCTTCCCTACCCCGACCAGGCTCAGCAGTCTGCCGAGCGCTTTGCCTACCATGATCATCGACTGCGGCCTGATATGGGTCATCTCATCGTAGCAGGCCTTGGAAGTAATGCTTTCGACACCGGGTACCAGCTGGTTACCCCACCAGTGATCGCCGTCCGCATGCGTGTTGACGACGATCTTCAACGGGTTGGCATCGAGCCACGGCTGCATGGCATCGAGCATGGCTTGTGTGTATCGGAGGTCCCACAGGGTATCGATGAGTAATGACTCGCCGCTGCCAGTGATAAGCCCGGCGTTGCTCTCGCCCCACGAGCCGTTGGGGACCATCCAGGCATATATGCCGCCGGCAAGTTCGTAAAGGCCTTGTTCATATTTGGGGACTTCCTGATAACGGGTCTTTTGAGGTATCTGCTCCGGTGCAACACGCGTCCACTTATCCACTGATCATCTCCTTTGGTTTAGCATACGGCTTATGGCAGATGGCGTATGACTATGAGGTGTAACCCCCAGTACAAGGAAAGAGGCTTTCCGGACAACAGTATATTCGCTGCTGTCGTTGGGTGCCACTGGGTGGGGCATCGAGCGTGTGCGATTGAGATACCGAGGTTTCTATCCTTGCAAATTGAAGAGCAGCCTGGCACTGCGTTCTTTGCCCTCGTTCTCCATGGCGTAGAAAGAAGCATTGATGGCGCCAAGCGGACGGAGAGCCAGACCGAGCGTTTTCCCATCGAGCATACGCTGAAGCACCGGTCTGGAGATGGTGATTGGCGTCTTGCCGCCCGGCTCCGCGGCCACATCGACATCGATGATCATCTGGGGGTTCAGGACGGCATCGATAGGCCGGCCCTGGCACAGGCTGTTGTAAGTAACGGTTGTCTGGTCCCATTGGGGATCTCCGCCCAGTATCTCGACCACACGCATCTTGCCGAACTCGTAGAGTTCATCGGAGGAACGCTGCACCGAATGAGTTGTCAGTGCCAGCAAGCCGCTTCCAGCTACCCGTCGCCCGGCCCATGCAGCCAGGTCCCAGCGCAGGATGACGATTTGCATGCCGCTGATGGTCAGCAGCGTCGTTTTGCCTCCTGTTTCTTGAACGCACCAATTGTTGAAGTTGACGTCGGGATACGTCACATCGATCAGGCAGTCGTGCGCCACCGTGATTTGATGCTCAAACGTGCCGGGGTCAGGAATGGGGGGATGGTAGGGAACCTGGACACCCTGGTCGGGACCGGCCGTGGCGGCATCGACCACCTCCATCTTCATATAGGCGATATCGACGCGATACGCTCCGATGCCCCAATCCATCAGTGCGAGCTGGCCGTAAACGCTGTCGCCGGGCTCGGCGTCGAAATCTTGGGTGGTCATGCTGATGATGTGCCGGCCGGTCGTGTCGGGAATGTCGAATTCCATCAGGTGCGCATGATGCTCAGGCCTTTTGGCGTTGTAGATGTGGAGGTTCACCCGGCGCGGCGCGTGGCTTACCCGTATGCACGCTTCGATGCGGAGTTCTTGGCCGGGCTCATGTAGGCGAGCCAGGTCAAGGTAAGGGGACACCTCCCTCTTGATGAGCGCCCACCAGATATTGCGTCGATCCCGGGTGGCGTCGACATGGATCGACGCATAGCCGTCGCCCGGCACGAATTCCATGCCGGCAGAGCCGTCGCCGGTAAACCACGTCCATCGCTCGATGGCTTGTGGCTCTTTGCCAAAATCCTCGAAGAACTGGTTAGGGTTTCCCATATCCGGCATCAGCTCCTGTTTGTCTTGGCAACTTCTCTGCACAGGTCGACGATGATATCCCCGTGGGCCTGGAAGTCCTGTGCCTGCAAACCCTCGATGCTCACCCAGCGCGGCTGTTCCGCTGCTTCATCATTAACCTGGCTGTCATCCACCAGGGCGAGCGTCTTGGGACGGCATATGTAATAGAAGTGCAGACCGTGGTAGGCCCGTTCCGAGGGGTCGTAATAGAAGAACAGCTCCTCGAAGCG
>JAFGMS010000492.1 GCA_016927375.1 Anaerolineae bacterium | reverse complement strand
ATGACTGTCTAGATGGCTTGAGACATTTTTCAATCGTCAATCATTCAATCCAAACGACCTTCGGTCGTCAATCACCCAATAACTTGACGCCTTGGATCTTTTGTAACGTTGCTTTTCCCAAATTGGAGCAGGAAAGGAGGATAATATGAGTCCCAGCATGACTGTTCGACATGTTATCTTCACATGGCATTCATCAACGGCAGTGCTGCATGACTGAGCGGTGATGGGCAGTTGGCATCTTGACTTGATAAACTCAAAATGCCCTATACTAGTACAGTTGGGAATAAGTTTGTCGCCAGATGAAGGCAATCTTCCCAACTGTATAGAGTACTTTGCGCTGCACTTCTCGACTGGATACAGATTTCCGCCGCAAAGTACTAGTACAGTTGGGCCTAAATAGACCCAGGGTTGAGAGGTGCTTCTTGCTCAACTGCTTCAGTATTTTGGGTCAAGCCATAACTATGGGCTTACTTACGCCCCGAAACACTAGGAACTATGATAGTGCCGGCAATGGCAGCTGTGAGACTGGAGAGCAGTATGAGCAAACCTAGTGCAAAAACAAAAGCACAACTCGTTGCCGAATTGGAGGCGGCAAACCAACATATTGCAGAACTGGAGGCCTTGAAGACCAGATACCAAAAAGCTGAGGCAGCCCTACGGACGAGCGAAGAACGCTACCGGCGCATTACCCAGACACTGACAGACTACATTTACACAGTGCGTATTGAAGACGGACAGCCAGTGGAGACCATACACGGGCCTGCCTGTATTGCGGTAACCGGCTATACCAGCGAGGATTTTGCTGCCAACACTGACTTGTGGCTGCAAATGGTTGAGGAGGAAGATCGTCCGGCTGTGTTGGAACAGGCTCACAAAATTCTGAATGGGCAAGGTGCCCAACCGATCGAGCACCGCATCACCCGCAAGGACGGCGTGAAACGCTGGGTCAGAAACACACCGGTGCTTTACACCGATGCTGAGGGCAAGCTTCTTTCCTACGATGGGGTGATCCAGGACATAACTGAGCGCAAGCAAGTAGAGAAGGCACTCAGGGAAAGCGAGCGTACGCTTGCCGAAGCCCAAAGAGTTGCCCATGTAGGTAGCTGGATATTTTATGTTGGCTCTGACACCATTCACTGGTCTGAAGAAGAGCGACGCATCTTCGGCTTGGACCCCCAAGGGCCGGATCTGGCCCTGGCCGATGTGTTGGCGCGCGTTCACCCGGATGATAGGGAAAGAGCTGGCGAGAATATACGCAAGGGCCTTGCTGGCGAAGCGCCGTACGAATTCCAATCTCGCATCATCTGGCCTGATGGCCAAATTCGGCATATACAAACCCGTGCAGAAGTCTATCGTGATGAACAAGGAAACCCTATTCGGGTCGTGGGAACAACGGCGGACATCACCGAGAAAAGGGAAGCCGAGAGAGCCCTGCGGGAATCAGAGAAGAAGTTTCGTCAAATCGTCGAGACCTCTCCGATGGGCATACACATGTATCGTTTGGACCCGGACGGCAGATTGGTGTTCATAGGGGCAAACCCGGCAGCGGATCGCATCCTTGGTGTCGATAACAGCCAGTTCGTGGGCAAAACTATCGAAGAGGCATTCCCGGCGCTGACAGAAACGGAGGTACCTGAACGATACCGCCTGGCAGCCGCAAAAGGTGAGCCTTGGCAAACCGACCAGATCACCTACGAGGAAAACCAAATCGTCGGAGCATTCGAGGTCCACGCATTCCAAACCTCCCCTAACCACATGGCGGCTATGTTCCTGGACATCACCGAGCAAAAGCGAGCTGAGGATGCATTGCGAGAGAGCGAGGCTACCTTGCGCAGCATCGTCCGCGCCGCGCCGGTGGGAATTGGGCTGGTAGTCAAACGGGTGATTCTGCAAGTCAACGCTCGCATCTGCGAGATGACCGGTTACGGCCGCGACGAGCTGGTGGGGCAAGACTCTCGCATCCTCTATCTCAGTGGTGAGGAATACGATTACGTCGGCCAGAAAAAACGCCAACAGATTGAAAAGCAAGGCACAGGCAGCGTAGAAACCCGCTGGCAGCGAAAAGACGGCACAATCATCCAGATCTTGCTCAACGCTACCCCTCTCAACCCTGACAATCTCTCCGACGGCGTGACGTTCACTGCGTTGGACATCACCGAGCGCAAGCTGGCACAAGAAGCGCTGGCACAAGAGCGCAACCTGCTGCGCACGCTGATCGACAGCATGCCCGACCATATCTATGCCAAGGATACCGAAGGTCGCTTCACCCTCAAGAATGAAGCCGATGCCCTTGCTATGGGAGCCAGTTCCACCAGCGAGGCCATTGGTAAGACCGATTTTGACTATTATCCAAGAAAGTTTGCCGAGCGTTTCCAGGCCGATGACCAGCAAGTCATCCGTTCCGGGAAGCCGCTTATCAACCATGAAGAGCCAAACATCGATGCAAAAGGAAACAAACGTTGGGTGCTGACGACCAAAGTGCCGCTGCGTGATGGCCAGGGTGAGATAGTTGGGCTTGTGGGTATCGGTCGCGACATCACCGAGCGAAAGCAGGTGGAGGAGGAACTTGAGCGGCACCAGGAGCATCTCGAAGAGCTGGTGGAACAGCGGACTGCCGAGCTCAAAGCAGCCAACGAACAACTACTCGTGCTCAGCCATGTGAAAGACGAGTTTGTGTCTAACGTGTCTCATGAGCTGCGTACCCCCATCTCCAGCATCAAGCTGCGCCAGCATCTGGCAAAAAAGAACCCGGAGCAACTTGAGGAGCATCTCAACGTCATCAAGCGAGAGACAGACCGGCTGGCACGGACAATCGAGGACTTGCTGCAACTTTCACGCCTGGATCAGCAGCGGAAAGAGCTTTACCCCGCCGCCGTCGATATCAACCAGCTGGTTAAGCAATATATTGCCGACAGGGTGCCAATTGCCTCCGACAAGCATTTGATACTCAGCTTTCAGGAGGAGCCGGATTTGCCAAACGTCACAGCTGATGCGAGTTTATTGGAACAGGCGCTGAGCATCTTGCTTACCAACGCGATCAACTATACCCCTGCCAACGGGAAGGTGACGATCAGAACCCACGCCCGTCAGGATGAGGACGGACGGTGGGCAGGCTTCAGCATCTCCGACACAGGGCCCGGCATTCCACCGGAAGAACAATCGCAGCTGTTCACCCGCTTCTTCCGGGGAATGGCGGGACTCAAGTCGGGTGTGCCCGGCACCGGCCTGGGTCTGGCGATTGCTCAAGAGATTGTCAACCAGCATGATGGCGAAATAGAAGTGGAAAGCAACGGCATACCAGGACAGGGTGCTACATTCAGCGTGTGGATACCTATTCAGGAAAAGACTGACGACAAAGCTGCTGATAGTAGATGATGTAGAAGATCTGCTGGAAGCAGTGACGGTAACTCTTTCTGATGAGGGTTATCAGGTCGAGGCTGCGACACCGGGAAAAGCAGCTCTGAAAGCACCGGATACATCAGAGGAACGCTTGCCGGATGTAATCATCGCCGATATCGTCATGCCCGAGATGAACGGCCTGGAACTATCTGAAGCTGTCCGCAATTCTCCAGATCTGGTTCGTATTCGGATATGACTAAATTCCAGGTACCTAGTACTTTGCGGCGGAAATCTGTATCCAGTCGAGAAGTGCAACGCAAAGTACTTTATACAGTTGGGAAGATTGCCTTAATCT
>JAFGMS010000491.1 GCA_016927375.1 Anaerolineae bacterium | reverse complement strand
CTTAAAGTAAGATAACCTAATGAAATGGGCATAGGACTCATCCTGTACTGTAAAAAATGTTTACGCCTGATAGAAGTCACGATAGCACGATGGGGTAAAGTTTCTCACTCCTATCGGATGTTAGTATAGAGGGCCAGATATGAGTATCAAACTAGATTGGGAGGTTGAGTCCGAGGGAGGCTGGGACGAGGTTGGCGAAGATCCCCGGGATGTCGAGTTGCGCAAGCGGCGCCTCCGGCGGATCCGTAATGGGCTGATCGTCATATTGGCTATCATGTTGGTAGTGGGAGGCGTTATCACTTACCGGCTGATCACCGTGGGACAGCAGGTGCGGGCCGCTCTCGAAGCAACAATCGCTGCCGAGACACTGGCACTGCGGATCGGTGATCGGGAGGCCTACCTGGCTGCTCAGTCAGATGTGGGCGGCTGGCGGCAGATCCAGGAACAGACCTTCGAGCACTACCAATCAGAGACAGACAGGTTAGAAGTCACTGGCCAGATCCTGGAGATGGATATCAATGCAGATCGGGCACGGGTAATCCTGCGCGAGGTACTCAATGGTGTGGAGTATCATGTGCTGTGGTTCTACCAGCGCGATGCCAGTGGTTGGAATCATATTGCCCCTGACCCTAGCTTCTGGGGCGAGCGGCAAGAGCGTCGTTCGGCCTACTTTGATTTTGACTACTACTCGGAAGATCAGGAACTGGTAGATGATCTGGTTGTTCAGCTGAACAATTGGTGGGGAACTGCCTGCAGCCTGACCCGATGCGTAAGAAACCCTGATCGTCCCGTGGTAACAATCGAGCCGGACAGGCTGGCCAGGGTCGGCTGGGCCGATTACGATTCCAATACATTGATCGTCCCCTCTCCGCTCGTGGGACGCTACCGGGCCGATGGAGAAATCGACCCGGCGCTGATGAGCCAGTTAGCCGGTCTGATCGCCCAGCGTTGGGCAGAAAACATTATCGGCGATGAAGGCACAGCCTATTCTGAGATACAGTGGCTGGAAAGTGAGGTATATCTCTGGCTGCGCCAGTCGTTTGTCCCGGAGCTGCCTCCCTCACCACTGCTCACTCCGCTTGTCCAGGCCTATGGCGAACAGATTGTACGGGAGCTTGTCACGCGTGTTCAGAGTGGAGAGGACGCTGTGGCTGCTTTGGAAGCGCTGACCGGCAGCTCTATATCCGACCTATCTGTGGGGTGGGAGTTGTATTTCACCTATCGGCTGCGGGCAGAGGCAGCTCTGATAGCCGACAACCATAAAACCGAGGCCGTCTTGCTCTATCGTGACCCGGAGCGACCAACAGGCTATTCATGGCGGTGCATGGAAGAAGTCCAGGTCGATTCTATTTGGGTGACCGGTACGCAGCAGTATGGTGACTTGCTGTGGGCAGAAACCCAATGTTCCGCTAAGGACGGCATAGAGACGGCAGACTTTGTGCCGTTTCGATTGTTGGACAGTCGCTGGGTCCACACTGTACCTACCCAGACTGATTGGGGGCCGGCCAAAGAGGAGCGCGGGACGTCTATTATCCTGCGCTATTTCGATATCGATACCCCGCACACTGACGGTCTCCTGGCCGAGCTGGAGCAGATCTATTCCCAGGTCATCAAAGATTTTGGAATGGAGGACAGTGCGCCGTATGTAGGAGTGCTGGTCACAATCTTCAATCCGGCGTCGGGAACCAGTCTGATATCGGACCGTACGCGTATCGAAATCGAAGATTGGCAGCGTGGTGTCATCGAGCTGGAGCTTGTCTCACCCTATTCTACCGAGTTTCCAGCAGACATCTCTGCAAGCTACAGCCTTGCATGCCTCCTTATCGTAGAACACATAGGGTGTATGTCGCAAGATGGATTTCATTATCTAGCTGCAGCCAGTCTGATCCACGAGTTGGTACAACTGGCCATCGGAACTCCACCCTCAGACGCATACTTGGTAGCGTTCGCTCTTATGGCCTGGGAGAGAGAACGGCTCTTGGACTATCCGGATGAATCTATGGGGACGTTTTGGGTTGGAGGCGATGGAAACGAAAGGATACCATATCAGCCTCCCGAGTCATTGGAAAGCCTGTGGGAAGTACCGGATGATGCTGCTTCATACAACTATACTAACTCGATGCTGCTCGTGCTATTCGACCTGCTGGTGGAGCGGTATGGGGAAGGGGCAATCGCCCAGTTGGCTTCGAACCTCAGTGAGGCCGGCAGCATGGACGATTGGCTCAACCGGAGCCTGGGCATCCACGCTGTCGACATCGAGGCTGAATGGCTTGAGAGAATCAACACCTTGCCCTAATGATACTGTCTTTGGCTGCTGGCTGAAAGCTGGCCGCTGATTGCTGTATGCCTATTTTGCTGCTTCGCTCAACTCGATCAGGACACCGTGGGCACTTTTGGGATGCAAGAATGCGATCCGCTTGCCCCCGGCACCGATGGTCGGCTCCCTGTTGATGAGCTTCACCCCCGCCGCCTTGAGATCGGCCAGAGACTGCTCGATGTCCTCAACTTCCAGACAGATGTGATGGATGCCGGGGCCGTGCTTGGCGAGGTACTTGGCCACGCCGCTGGTCTCATCGACCGGCTGGATCAGCTCGATATCGCTGTCGCCGGTGGGCAGGCAGGCAACGATGACCTCCTGCTCGTCAACCCGCTCGGTGTGGGCGACCGGCAGCCCGAGCACATCCCGGTAAAAAGCGGTGGCTTCGTCGATGTCGGATACAACAATGGCAATATGGTCGATGCGTTTTACAGACACGGTGTTCTCCTCCAAAAGCAGCTCTTGGCAATTAGTGATTGATAACAGCTTGGACTTTGGACAAAATGCGTATCAGAAGCATGCCTTTCATTGACAATATCTGACCAAAACACACGGCGGCAAGCTAGAAACGAGCAGCATCCGGAGTCAGTGCAAGGAATAGCTTGGCAGTTTGAGGTGTACGGTCATTCACCCAAACTGGCGAGTTATTCATCCAAATGATTGCTGTAATGCCAATCCAGGGTATTTTGAGGCCAATTTCAGTTTCCGATGACAATGTGTCACTCACGAATTTGTCCAAAGTCCAAGATTAAATAACTTGCCCCTAAGAGCCTGCAATCCGGATTATGGATGAGCAAGTTAATAAATTCTCATTCCTTAAGGAGCAAAACCGACACACAACGCAATGGCGGCTGTGATGTCTGCCGTCTGCGGCTCGGTGAGGATACCTAGTACTTTGCGGCGGAAATCTGTATCCAGTCGAGAAGTGCAACGCAAAGTACTTTATACAGTTGGGAAGATTGCCTTAATCT
>JAFGMS010000490.1 GCA_016927375.1 Anaerolineae bacterium | reverse complement strand
ATGTCACATCTTAATGCTCTGTGCAAAGATATCGGTCCACGCCCTTCAACTTCCGCCCGAGAACGTCAGGCCGCTGCTTACGTAGCGCAAACACTGACAGAGCTCGGTTTGAAGGATGTACAGGAACAGCTCTTCATGAGTCAGAACTCCTGGGGGTGGATTACCATCCCGCCTGTTGCCATGGCAGCATTGGGGATACCTGTAGGTTGGCTCGGTGGCGTGTGGGGAAAAGGCATCGGAGCCATCTTGCTCCTCTTTGGCACTTTTACCCTCGTGCAAAACATTCTGGCCGTCCCGCCGATCTTCCAACCCCTGATCGCTCGCTGGCAAAGCCAGAATGTCATCGCCACCATACCTCCCAGCGGAGAGACCAAGAGGCAGCTCTTCCTGGTCGGGCATCTGGACAGCAACAAACAGCGCCTCCAGGTTCCACCCTCGGAACCTGGTCTCCTGAAAACCTACACAACTCTCGGCATTCTGGCAGGATTGGCAGCCGGCCTGTCTCTTCTGGCAAACATAGCTTTCCAGCTGTCAGACATCTATTGGTGGCAGTGGCTCATGGAAGGCTTTATTTTGTTGAGCTTGATGGGCCTGATCATCGACGAGTTCCAACCAGACATCGAAGGCGCCAACGACAATGCGACAGCCGTCTCCGTCCTGCTGAGTATCGCCGAAGCCTTACAGAGGCATCCATTGAAAAACACGGCAACAACACTCTTGTTCACTGGCTGCGAAGAGCCAGGTTGCGTGGGAACGGAGGCCTACCTGGCAGAATTCCACCCTGATAAAGAAGCCAGCTACTGGATCAACCTCGAAATGGTTGGGACAGGTAATCTATGCTACGTGACCAGGCACGGAATAAGCTATCTGGCAACGTACCGGCCACACCCTGAAATGGTGAGCCTGGCTGCCGACACCGCAACGAAGTATCCTGACTTCAGAGTAAGTGGGAAAGACATGCTCATCATCGAAGAAAATGCCGTTCTGAACAGGCATGGCTACAAATCGATCTGCATCGCCGGCTACAATGAAAAGGGCTTCCTACCCAACTGGCACCGCCTAAGTGACACCGTAGAGAATATCGAGCCTGACACGCTGGAGCGCGCTGCCGGTTACACCTGGGCACTGATGCAGGAAATCAATCAACTGCCGGACTGATGGGTATCCTCAATGACCGCCTGGTACATCGCCGCCAGTCTGACGGGCCTCGCGCTGAGCAGCTGGCTTATCCGCAAATCTTCCGATCTGAGACACACATTCGCCCGTCCATCACAGATCATTTCTGGCGGGGCCCTACTGCTCGTGGTCGGCTCATTGATCGTTCCCCGCATCCTCACTTTCGCTTATGGCTATCGCCCTACCCCAGAGAATACCCGCGAGACGCTGTTCGAAGGCATCGACTATATCCGTGAGGTACGCAGCCGGCCGCGCCCACTGGTGATCCACGTCGTGCGGATCGACCTCGGTGCGCCCGGCATCAGCTTCCTGGTCACCCCACCCGATGCTCTCAACGGCCGCCAGCTGCAAGCCATCACCACCTCGCAGTTCCTGAGCGAGTATGGTCTTCAGATTGCCGTCAATGGCGACTTCTTCGAACCCTGGCGTGACGTCAGCCCGCTTGATTACTATCCCCACCTCGGCGACCCGGTGGACGTGTGGGGCTTCGCTGCCTCCGAAGGCGTCATCTATTCACACGGAAGCCCCAATCACCCGGCGCTTTACATCGCATCTGACAACACAGCCAGCTTCGATGAGCCTGTCGGGACAGTCTACAATGCCATCTCGGGCAACAGAATATTCGTAAGAGAGGGCAAGCCATACCAGATGGCCCTGACCGAGAGCTACCACCAGAACCTCCACCCTCGGACATCTATCGCCCTTGATGAAGCCGGGCAAACCCTGATCATCGTACTCGTCGATGGGCGCCAGTGGCGCTACAGCGAGGGAGTCACCATGGCTGAGCTGGCGGAAATCGTCATCCAGCACGGCGGATACACCGCTCTGAACTTCGACGGCGGGGGCTCAACCGATCTGGTGATCGCAGATCGGTCAGGCCAGCCAATCGTGCTCAACGCTCCCATACACAATCACATCCCCTACCGGGAGCGTCCGGTTGGCAACCATCTGGGCGTTTATGCATCAGCTGCTGATGACTGAACAGCGGCTCACTTACTGGACAATCAGAGAAAGATTGCGATAGGATATAGGTCGACAATTCAGGGGGCCGGAAAAAACCAACACCCCCTACTAACAGAATACCCTTCTCAACAAGAGGCAAGAGAATATGTCCAAGAAAAGTCGTTCCAAGAAATCTCGTCGACAGTCTGCCAACGACGACATCAGAATACAGGTGAGCCCCAGGGTCATCATTGCTATTGTTGTCGTTGTGGCTGTGATCGCCATTGCATGGGCTATCATCGCTAACCAGAGCCAAAGTGCTGAAAGTGCCGGACCATTGCCGGAGCTGGTGGGCACCAAGCAGTACGCTTCGGAGCCGCCAATGCTGATCGACCGGAACAAGAGCTATACAGCCACTATCACGATGGCCAAAGGCGGCGAGTTTGTGATCGGGCTTTACCCAGATAAAGCACCCAGAACTGTCAACAGCTTTGTCTTCCTGGCCCGTGAAGGCTACTTCGACGGCGTCACCTTTCACCGTGTGTTGGAAGGCTTCATGGCCCAGGGAGGCGACCCGACCGGAACGGGCATGGGGGGGCCAGGCTACCAGTTCATCAACGAAGATAGTGATTTGACGTTCGATAAGGCCGGTGTGGTTGCCATGGCCAATGCTGGGCACGACACTAACGGCAGCCAGTTCTTCATCACCTTTGGCCCAACACCCGACTTGAATGGCGGCTACACCATCTTCGGCCAAGTCATCAGCGGCATGGACGTGGTCAACGGGATTACACGGCGCAATCCCGAGGAAATGCCCGACTTTGAGGGTGATGCCATAGAGACCATCACTATTACCGAGCAATAAACATCATATCCTGGAGGCCCCATGAGAACCGTCGAGTGGCATGATAACCAAGTCCGTATGATCGATCAGCGGAAGCTGCCCTGGGAGTTCGCCCAGAATGATTACGACGATTACCATGACGTTGCCATGGCCATCACCGATATGGTGGTGCGCGGCGCGCCTGCCATCGGTGCCGCGGCGGCCTTCGGATTGGCCCTGGCGGCTTTCCAGAGCCCGGCCGCCGACCAACCCGCCCTTTTGCGCGACCTCGAAAGTGCGGCAGCCACACTCAAGCAAGCCCGACCCACCGCCGTCAACCTGGCCTGGGCTGTCGACCGGCTCATGCAGGTGGCCGGCAAACAGAAGCCAACCGGGGTAGATGACATTCGTGCAGCCCTGCTGTCCGCGGCCCAGAGCCTGGCCGACGAGGACATCGCCATTAACAAGCGCATGGGCGCACACGGCGCAGCGCTGGTGCAGGACGGCGATACCATCCTCCACCACTGCAACACCGGTGCGTTGGCAACGGTCGATTGGGGCACCGCACTGGGCGTCATTCGCTCGGCCCATGAGCAGGGCAAAAAAATCCATGTGCTGCTAGACGAGACCCGCCCACGCTTACAGGGGGCGCGCCTGTCCGCCTGGGAGCTCAAGCAGGCCGGCATCCCCTTCGATATCATTGCCGACAATGCCGCCGGGCACTTCATGCGGACGGGTCAGGTAAACATCGTGCTGGTCGGGTCAGACCGGACGGCTGCCAACGGTGATGTAGCCAACAAGATCGGCACCTACAAGCTGGCCGTCGTCGCTAGGGAGAATGGCATTCCCTTCTACCCGGTGGTGCCCACATCGACCATCGACCTGAGTCTGGCCAGCGGCGATGAGATCCCTATCGAGGAGCGCGACCCGGCCGAGGTGCTCGCTCCATTCGGTAAGCCAATTGCCCCCGCTGACTACCCGGCCCGCAACCCAGCCTTCGATGTCACGCCCCATCGCTACGTCACCGGCATTGTCACCGAAAACGGCATCGCCTACCCCCCCTTCGATCTCAGCCTGCGTCAGGCCGTCGAAGACACATTGATGAGCAAGTAACAGGCCATGGATCGAGAAGAAGCCGTCTGGCTGGCGGAGATGATCCTGGAAGCATCGGCCCATCTGGAAGATAAGCCGGGCTTGCTCATCGAGGTCGAGAGCAAAGCCAGCCAATGGGTGCAGGTACTGCTTGAACAGGACGAAAACAGTGAGAAGCTGGGCGGTTTTGTGCTAAATTTTCCGTACAACAACCGCCAAGGCGATCCGCTGACCGCCTTGGAATCGACAGGAATGAAGCTCCCGCCTGACACACAAGCTCTAGAATGGGAGGACGGCGGCTTTGCCACCATCTGGCTCAGGCCGGATGTGCCATTGGTAGCGCTGGCGTTGTTCATCAATGACATCTTAACCCGCGTCGCCGGCGCTTCGGCCGATGCCATCATCACCGTCCAGATCGAGCATGGTTACTAGTACTTTGCGGCGGAAATCTGTATCCAGTCGAGAAGTGCAACGCAAAGTACTTTATACAGTTGGGAAGATTGCCTTAATCT
>JAFGMS010000489.1 GCA_016927375.1 Anaerolineae bacterium | reverse complement strand
GGCCAGCTCCACCGCCATCGGGTTGAGGTCGACGCCGTAGACGCAGCGCTTCAGCACGGCGCGCTTGAGCAGCGCCACGCGGGTCAGGCGGTCAAAATCGACCGTGACGTGCTGGCGCTGAACCTCCTCGATGATGTCCTCACGGGTGCGCTCCAGGAGCGCCCAGACCGGGTTCTCGCCCCAGGCGTTCAGGAAATCGATCAGGCGGTTGGAGACGTAGTCGACCACCTCGACCAGGAAGTGCCCGCTGCCCATGGCCGGGTCGAGTACGCGGACGCTCAGGCAGTCGTCGGCCAGCCGGCGCATCTCGTGCGTGTCCCAGAACAGTTCGGGCGATTGGTCGCCTCCGCGCGCCTTCACTGTATCCGTATGGTGTCGATACGCTTTCTGCGCCTCGCGCAGACGCGGCGCCAGCGCCTCGAACTTGCGGTCCAGCACCGGCCCCACCGTGTGCTCGACGATATACTTGACGATGTAGTCGGGTGTATAGTAGCTGCCGGTGGCCTTGCGCTCGCGCTTGTCGTTCTCCAGGTAAACATCGCCGGGTTGGAGAACCTTCAAGACGCGCTTCTTCCGCTTCTGCGCTTCTTTCTCAGAGATATAGACTTCTTTCTTCTTCTCCCGTATGACCGCCAGGGGCTCACCGGCGATGTGCAGGCGGAACTCCAGCAGCCCTTCGTAGATCGAGCCCAACTGGCGGACACCCAGGCTCTTGAAGTCGATCATCGCCAGCCCGTGCGTCTTATCGTCTTCAGCGCGGCACAGCGCGTCGAGGCCCAGCGCCAGGTAGCGGTCGGGGATGGCGTATTGTTCGAGAAACTGCCCCTCATCGGTCGACGCGCTGAACAGCCCGCCGTTGTAGGTCGGCAGGTTGATCTTCGGCTCACCTTGATCGATCAGGCGGAACAGCCACTTCAGCCAATCGTAGAGCTCCTGGCTCTCAGCGGAGTAGTGCTCGGCCAGCTTGCGTGGGGCCGCGTCGAGCGCGTCGCCGCCCGCCTCGGCGACCTGCTTCTTGAGCAGATACAGACTCCACGAGCCGTAACCGGTCAATTCCTTGACCGGCAGCAGCTCCAGGCTCTCGGCGTAGAGCTGGAACATCAGGCGGTAGAGGAAGGTCAGCGTGCCGGTGTACACCAGCCCCAGGCAGGTCTCGATGTCCTTTTCGCCCACACCCTGCTTGCGCATATCCTCGATAAACCCGGCAGCGAAGTACGGGAAGATGCTCTCGAAGACGGTGCTCTTGAGGCTGTCGCCAAGCTTTTTAGCGTAATCGACGGAGGCAGCCAACAGCTCATCGAGGAAGCCGGTGAAGGCCTCACGGCGGAACATCAGCCACCAGTATTTGAAGGCGGTGACCTGGTCGGGCGCCGTGAGCGCCTCTTCTAGATCGACTTCGTAGTAGTTGGTGGCCTTGTTGCCGGCGGTCGCCGAATAAAGCCGCCACAGCTTGCCGTTAGTGACGATCACCCAGGGCGCTTCGGCTCTTTCTAGAAAGCTGACAACCATCGCGCCGGGGATCTCGGTGGGCGTCTGGCTGTCGCGTGTGGTATCGTGGTCGTCCAGGTTGCGGTTCCACACGTAAGTCAGCGCCAACGCGATGGGTTTATCCTGTCCGGGCAAGAAGAGGTAGTAGTCGGGGGTGTCGGCGCTCGACGAGCCCACCTTGCCGACGGTGGCCTCGAAGCCCAGCAGCTCGAAGAGCGGCTCATACAGCTCTGAGCGGATGGTTACTTCTGGCTTACCACTGAATTTCTCGCGCGCAGAGGCCATCAGCCCGGCCACTTCACGGCCCATCGGGCGGGCGTCCTCGGCCCAGGCAGGTGTGATCTGCTGGTCCGTCAGTCGCTCGTTTAGGTAGTAATCGGAAAACAGAGCACGGTTGTTGAAGTATTGCTCGCTCCACTCGGCCAGGGCGTAAGCGCCGCGCAGCTTCTCCCACTGGTAGAGGGCGTCGGCCTCGGTGAAGGTAAAGCGCTTGAGCACTCGCAGTGAGACCGCGTCGGGGTTGCGCCGGTCGACGGTCAGCACGCGGGGCCGCAGGATGCTGGCGGTGCCGGTTTTGCGCTCGGTCAGCACGCGCTCGAGCAGCACGAAGTTGAGCCTCTCGTAGTCCTGGGTCAGCACCAGCAGATAGCTCTTCGGCAGGCTGCGCAGCCGGCGCGTAAGCTCCTGGATCAGCGCCTGTGTCACCGAGCGGACTTCGAGCAGGTAGACCTCGATCTCTTCGTTATCGGGATCGGTGGCGATCTTGTACAGGCTGGTGACCTGGTGCCGCAAGTCGTCGCTGTCAAGCCGGAGCACCATGTGGTCGACATGCCCGGCCGCGTCGACATGGTAGCGGAGCCGGTGGAAGAGGTCGGTCAGGCGCTCGGGGCTCTCGATCTCGCCGACCTCGCGCGCCGTGAGGGTGTAATCATTCCACTTGTAGTCATTCTGTTGGCTCATTGATTCTCACCGGAAGGGGAACAACATCAGTACACATCGGGCTGTGACCTTTAGTGTACTGATCTTCCGATTTTTTACCTAACGGGGAACGCAGTGTGAGCTGATCTGACTTCTGGTGACTTCAGAGGTTCAGAACATACCCGCAACCTCCGATGAATTGATATCAACTTCTGATAAAAGTCGTTACGAGAAGAGACATTCCAACAACTTCCGATCACCGCCGCTTACCCGATCTCCCTACTCCGAAGCTCTTGTAGCAGTGACGCGGCAATGGGGTGTCGGCCGCATACGATTGCCGGGGCCACATCCTGGTGATGTCGATCTCCTTCAATTCTCCTGGGGAGGTCATGGTAGCTCATGTCCCGACTCAGGGCACAATGACTATCTACTCGGTGGTTGGCGATCTGTTCGCCTGGCTAAGTGTGGCAGGATTTGTCGCCGACCCTATTGAGGGCTGAGTAGTCAGATGGGCTGCCGGGGGAGCATTATTGCATCCTGGCGGACAGATCATCATCTGCTCTATCTACACACACTCAGAAATTGAAATTGTCCGGGTCCGGTCCGATACGCTTTCCTTGATCCAGAGCATCCAATGCATTCATGTCTTCCTGTGAAAGCTCAAAGTCAAAAATTTGCGCGTTCTCGGCAATACGGCTGGAGCGTGTCGATTTTGGAATCGTAACGACTTCATGCTGTAAATCCCATCGCAGAGTAATCTGCGCTGGGGTCTTATGGTATTTTTCAGCCAGCTTCTGAACATTCGGTTCAGTGATAATCTGTCCCTGCATCAGTGGGCTCCAGGCTTCCACCTGAATCTGGTGCTCTTGGCAGAATTTCAACAACTTTGGCTGGATAAGAAACGGGTGGAATTCGATCTGATTCACAGCGGGAACTACCTGGCTATCAGGTAAGATATCCTCAAGGTGATGTACCAGGAAATTACTGACCCCAATCGATTTCGCGCGACCGCTTTGATAAATCTCCTCCATCGCTTTCCACGTTTCCTGATAGAAACCCTTCACCGGCCAATGGATCAGATACAGATCTACATACTCGGTCCCTAGACGTTCCAGGCTTTCTTCAAACGCCTTCAACGTCCGTTTATTGCGTTGGTCTTCGTTCCACAGCTTGGTGGTCAAGAAAACATCCTCGCGTGGGATACCACTTTCTTGGATGGCTTTGCCTACCCCTCGTTCATTCCTGTATGCGGCTGCTGTATCAATACTGCGGTAGCCTGCTTCCAATGCATACTTAACTGCCTGTTCCACTTCCTGTCCATCGCTAATCTTGAAAACGCCAAAACCCAACCAGGGTATTTTGAGCCCATTGTTGAGCATAGCACAGTCTTTTATATCACCGATCATGTTGTCAATCTCCTTGCGAGTGAGAGCCAAAGTGCCTGATGAGCAGCTACCATCACTGATTCTACCAATCCGCGATTTGCCGGGCGAGCCAATCTTGTAGTTCCCAAGGCCTCATTCTTATAAGATTTAGCATGTAGACCTTATTTCGGAATACGAGCGATTTTAGCCCACTTTGGTTGGTGTTAGCCTGTTTAAGTATAGTTTTGCCAAAGAAATGCAATGTACAGATTGCTTTTTCGCTGATTTCCCATGCTCAAAATGCCATGAGATTGCCAGAGAAAACGCTTTCTCTGGCAAAATCCTGGTGGTTAGGCGATGACGAACTTTAGGCCCGACTGAAGTGGGCTACTTTGGGGCATATTCCGAGATGAGGCCTATGCCCATCCCTTTATTTTGCTACATGTCAAGAAATGCGAAGCTGTTTGATAGCCCCCTACCCCACCAACCAGCATATCATCTCAATCGCTCATCGATGCTGCCATCGGGCAGCATGTTGTCGGGGTGATACTGGCCACGCTCCTCCATCTGATACCTGACGCAGCTTGCCCAATCGCCTTTACAATAGCTGTCGATCCACTGCTTCTCTAACTTTCCCTGCTCGTAGAACCTTCTCATCGGGCATACCGCATACCATTTGCAGGAAGCTGTCATGTGATGGCCCTCTTCACCTGCTCGATGTCCCAGCGTAGGGCGTCGGCTAGAGCATCGAGTAGGTGATCGTCGACCTGCACCCGGCGCTTGCCACGCTCCCATTCGGAAATTGCCTTCCGGGAAAGCTGCGCGCCGCGGGCGCTCAGCCGGAGCGCCAGATCGCCCTGACTGAGACCCAGATCCCGGCGGCGCTGTCGTACGAAATGCTGTGTGTTGGTATCTGCCATGATGTCTTCTCCCCGATCTGTCTCCCCTCGACACAAGTATAGCGACAATCCCTTGGGAACGCTGGCAGATGCGGCAGCGAGAAGATTGCGGCTGGCGGGGCCAAAGGCATCGCAGGTCAGGCGCGTCGATGCGGTGGGGGTATAGGTAGAGTCCTTTCTTGACGAGGGCTATTCCAATCAATCGACTACGCAGAGAATACAAATTACAATTATAATAACCAAGATTTGTATCCTTGCGCACTTTCACCCAATACGTCTTACTGACTGAGCTGATATGAACGGCAATAATAGAGGTGACTATGTTCGTCGACCGCTATGTAGAGCTGGACCAACTGCAAAACCTGTATGCATCCGACCGTGCGGAGTTGTTCGTTCTTTATGGCCGTCGGCGGGTTGGAAAGACAGAGCTGCTGCGCGCCTTTTGTGAAAACAAACCTCACATATTCTTCATTGCCAAACTCAGCAGCGATAAAGAGCAGCTGGCCACCTTTTCGCAGCAAGTTTATGAGTTCAGCCATGGGGAGGTTCCGGATGGGTTTACCTTCCCCTCGTGGGAAGCCGCTTTCCGAGCATTGGCCGATCTTCCGTTACCGGACGCTGAGCGCCCTGTGGTCGTGATGGACGAATTTACCTACCTGATTAGTGGTAACAAGTCCATCCCCTCCATCCTGCAAAAGGTCTGGGATGAAAAGTTGAAGCATGCCCGGCTCATATTGGTGCTGTGCGGTTCCTATATCGGCATGATGGAAACGGAAGTGTTGGGGTATCAGGCGCCTTTGTATGGTCGACGCACCGGCAGCGCATTGCTCCGCCCTCTCGATCTACCATCTTCTTCGCTGTTTTTTCCTCGATACACTCCTGAAGAGCAGTTCATGGCCTGGGCAGTGCTTGGGGGTATGCCATATTACCTGCGTACATTCAGCGACCATCAAGACATCTTCGCCAACATTCACCAGCATATACTGAATGCCCAGACCGGGGCGCTGTTCAGTGAGCCGCATTTGCTGCTGATGGAAGAGCTGCGCGAGCCCCGTAACTACTTCTCGATCCTGCGAGCCATTGCACAAGGGCAAACCCGCCTGAATGAGGTCGCTCAAGCATCGGGCGTCGGTGCAGCTAATACCACCGCGCGCTACCTGGACATCTTGCAGCAGATGCACCTGGTCACCCGGCGCGTGCCGGCAACAGAATACCAGCCCGAAAAGAGCAAAAAGGGACTATATCAGATCGATGATCATTTCCTGCGCTTTTGGTTCCGTTACGTCCATCCCAACCAAAGCGGGCTTGATCTTGGCTTGACCGATGCGATTCTGGAACAGCGCGTCCGGCCGGACCTGGATCATTTTGCCGCTACAGCCTTTGAGGAAGCAGCCCAGGCTTATGTCGCCAGATTGGCCCAAGGTGGCCGATTATCCTTTATCCCTGAGCGCATTGGCGGCTGGTGGGATCGCGATGCAGAAATCGATGTGTTGGCGATCAGTCGCACGGAGAAGGCAATCCTGGTAGGCGAATGCAAATGGTCGGCCAACCCAATTGGCATGAACGTTTTGGATGATCTCAAGCAAAAGGCACAAGTGCTATTGCAGAGGAGTGGAGCAGCAAAAACAGTTTACTATGCTCTGTTTGCTAGGGCCGGGTTCACTCCCGTCTTAGAAGAACAAGCCCGGAACGAGCGAATTGGGCTGCATACAGTGGGACAGATCGTGGCCGCTCCCGGCCAAGTAGAGGATCAGTAGAGAGATGAACCGGGCCGATGCCAGACGAGCCAGCTCTATCGCCAGCCAGGTGCATCGATCCAGCAGCCATACGACCAAAGATTGGCTATGACTATGTTATGTCCGAACTCAGAGCGTGTTTTAAAAGTCACAGAAGCGCGCCTTTACAAAAAAACAGCAGGGTTATTGGCAAGGCGACGAAGCATGATACGGATCAT
>JAFGMS010000488.1 GCA_016927375.1 Anaerolineae bacterium | reverse complement strand
TTTCGGCTACACGGCTGTTACTGCCACGCGCCAGGTAGCGGATGCCCTCAACAGCGCGTCTCAGATCAATGTAGTTTTTCTTGACCTCGAAATGCCCAATGGCGATTATCTTCAGACGCTTCAAGATCTCAGGGCTGATCCGCGGCTGGCAGGTGTACCGATCGTTGCCTATACTGTCCATACCAGCGAGATCGATCAGGCGCGCCAGGTAGGGTTTGACGGCTTCCTGGGCAAACCCCTGAGCACCAAAGAATTCCCCGATCAAATCCGGCGTATCTTGAATGGGGAAGAGGTGTGGACATACTAGGAGACGTGCCGGGAGACCAGCTCATCTTCGGACATGGCACAGGGCCAAGATGGCCCAACCCCTCTGATTTGATTGCTCTCGGTCCAATGCCGGCTCAGCAGCCGGTCCTGCTCCAAAACTCGACCTGGCCAGGTGTGTTTCCCCTCTAACACCTGGCCTTCCCTTGATGTACCAATTGACATGATGTCGTCAGAGCCCATGAACTACTTGTGATGCGTCACAGGAAGGTCCAGTTGCATCACGACAAGGTCCAGCTCCGGCTGGGGAAGGTCCAGCCGCATCACGACAAGGTCCAGCTCGGGCTGGAGGAGGTCCAGCCGCGTCACGACAAGGTCCAGCTCCGGCTGAAGAAGGTCCAACCGCATCACGACAAGGTCCGCACGCGTGACGACAAGGTCCGTACGCATGACAACAAGGTCCGCACGCGTGACGAGGAGGTTCGCATGCACGATGAGGATCTCCACGGTATGAGAAATCCTTCACATCCGTCGACTACCTCTCCAACTTCCAGGCGCTGCCAACCCTCATCGAAGCCTCAACCCCGGTCCGCCATCGCACCAATGAGCAGCGCGATCAGCAGAAGTAGTGTCACCTGCAGCGTCGGCCAGCGACCGGCGTGTAAGGTCTGTTCGAACAGGGGGTTGGAGCGGAGCGGTTTGAGCATCGGGTTACCTTGTGTGAAAGCAGAATTTATTCATCGCACAGTGCCTCTCTGGGCTCGATGAGCAACCCCGGTTTCTGGCACACTTCCAACGGCAGCTCCGAGAAAGGATTACCTTCCAGCTTCAATATCCATAGGTTGGCAAGTCGGCTAATCTCTGGGGGTAACGTGACGAGCTGGTTGCCTTCCAGGTTCAATGTCTGGAGGTTGGTCAATTGACCGATCTCCGCTGGTAGCTTTGTCAGTTGGTTGCAGTGAAGATTGAGTGTCCGGAGGTTAGTCAGCTGGCCGATCTCCGGCGGCAACTTTGTGAGCTGGTTGCGTATCGACATATCACCGTACAGATCCAGTGTCCGGAGATAGTCTAGTTGGCCGATCTCCGGTGGCAGTGCTGTAAGGTGGTTGTAGCGCAGTTCCAGTTCCTGGAGGTTGGTTAGCTGGCTGATCTCCGGGGGTAGCTCCCCCTTCAAGTTATTATCATAGAAGTTAAGCCCGACGACCCGGCCGTGGGCGCATATGACGCCATACCAGGTACAGATTGGCTGGTCGCTCAACCAACCGTCGCTGTGAGACCAATGCTCGCCGCCCGTTGCCTGGTAGAGGGCCACCAGGGCCTGGCGCTCGGCGTTGATTGTCGGGTTTTCGATCAGCGCAGGGGTTGCTGTCTGTGTTGCTGGCGTAGTCGTTTGGAGGTTGGTCAGCTGGCCGATCTCTGGTGGCAACTCATTCATGAGGTTGTATGACAGATCCAGATGCTCCAACTTGGATAGCCGATCGATGTCCGATGGCAACTCACGGATGTTATTGCCAATCAAAACCAGAGTCTGGAGATTGGTTAGCCTCACGATCTGCGATAGTGTCGTGATTTCGTTGTAGCCCAGATCGAGTTTCTGAAGGTTGCCCAGTTGGCCGATCTCGGGCGGGAGCACCGAGATCCTATTGCGATGCTGGTGCTGATATTTGTATGACCAGGAGATCAATGTATTCTTCAGAGCACTGCCCAGATCCAATATCCGGAGGCTGGCCAGCTGGCCGATCTCCGGCGGCAGCTCCGTAAGCAAGTTGTCGGATAGGTACAACTCCTGAAGGCTGGCCAGTTGTCCGATCTGCGGTGGTAGCTCCTCGATCCAGTTGTAGTGCAGATTCAGTATCTGGAGATTGGCTAGCTGGCCGATCTCCGGTGGCAGATTCCCCTCCAAGTTGTTGCCGGAAAGATCCAGGCCGACGACCTGGTTTTGAGTGCAGGTGACGCCATACCAGGTGCAGATTGGCTGGTCGCTCAGCCAACCTGTGTTATCCGATCCAGTTCTCACCCCCCGTCGCCTGGTAGAGGGCCACCAGGGCCTGGTGTTCGGCCTCGCTTTCTGAATCTTCAGTTGGAGGCGAAGTGACGGTTTGCGTTGGCAATACAGTCGGTGAAGGTGTGTTGGGTGTCTCGGTAGGGGGTACAGATATGGGTGTTGGTGCTGGCGATTGGCATCCCACCAGGGCAATGAGGATTAATATGAGGATACCTTTCATTCGGTATAAAGCAAGTGTGATTGTCGAATTCCTCATTGGCTTTCTCTCCGTTCTGCTGCGCTCTTATCACTACTTTACAATGAAATCAATCTTCCAGCCCCGGTTGTTTTGGGTTATCCCTAGATTGGATGCAGTAGACAGCTTTTGTTGTCGGCTTCACAATAACCACTATATATCAACTCCGATGTATCAGGGTTGGGTGAAATCGTAACAGAATGGAAACATCAGGTAACAGAACAGATACACACCTAATACTGATATCCCAGCCCCTGCGCAACCGTCGATGGGGCAACCTGCTGGTCGGGGATGTACAGCAGCAGTGTGGGAGTCACCCGGATGGCGGTGTACGTCACGCCTGCCGCATCAAGAGCCTGTTGGAGAGGAGGATTGGTCTGGTCGGCTCTCACGGGTACCACAAAGGCCGCCAGTGGGGCCGCATCGACCGCCTCCAGCGCGTCAGGGAAGCGCGCCAACCCACCAATCTGGGCATCGTGATAGTCAGCGGCGATGATCCGCTCGCCCGTCTGGAACATCAGCACCTGCCCGATCCCGACATCCGTCCAGACGTGTGTGATGCCATACGTATCCAGCGCCTCGATCAGTGGATCGAGCGAGGCAGGCAGCCGGTCGTAGTAGGGTGAGTCGAAAGCCGCCGCCGGGTCGAGCCGCAGCGTTCCTAGCCCGTTCACCCCAATCACCATCAACACCATCGACGCAGCCAGGAACCTGAGCCCTTCGTTTGCCCACTTCTGACTGTGGACCTGGTTTTTATCCACGAATGACACGAATTTCTCTAATTTCTGTTTGGAATTGGTGCTAATTTGTGCAATTCGTGGATCAGAATTCCGTCCGGCATATTGTGGCGCGAGTTCTGTTTTCTTCAACCTGGTATCAGGGGGTGAGGTCGATGCCAATACGGCGACTCCAATCGGCAGAGCCGTGTGCAGCATGAGCACGTAGCGCCCGGTCGCATCCAGCCCCCAGGGGTTGAGGGCGTTGCGGCTGTAGCTGCTGAACAGGTAAAGCAGCGGCAAAACTACCACAAAAATCGCCAGCATCCGGCGCACGCTCGACCCGCGCTGCGGGAAAGGCTTATGTACAAACGGCCACACCAGCAGGCCCAGCAGCCCGCCGTAGTATAATCCCAACAATATGGTGAGACCGCGCGGCCCGGCAACGTCCCAGTTCGGGGCGCCGCTCACCAGCCGGGGCAGCAGATCGATCCAGGCGTGCTCCAGGATGGCGCTCCGCTCGTCCCCGGTCAGCGGAGTGCCCCCCAATGATACCGAGAAGGTCGCAAAGTTGTGGCTGAGGTTGAATATCCAGAACGGCAGACTGCCCACCAGGAAGCCGGTTGCTGTCGTCCACCACCTGTGTGCCAGTGCCCGCCGCCCACGCCATAGGAGCAGCAGCCCTGCCGGGATGAAGTAATAAGCTCCCAGCCAGGCAATCCAAAACATCACTCCCGCAATGAGGCCCATTAGCAGCAGAGAGACTTCCGGAGTTTTGAAAACTTCGGAAGTCTGAGCCCGCTTTCGCCCTACCCTCTTCTCGATCACCTCGCCGACTACCACCAGCAGCAAATTCCCCAGGATGATGGTCTCGATAGTGGCGCCCCATGTTTTCAGGCTGCCGATCATCATATAGGGTGGCGCGATGCCCGCCAGCAGCGCGGCCAATCCCCCTGCCCTATTCCCGTAAGCCCGGCGTGCCAGCAGTGCGGTTGATGCGATGTAGGCGGCGGACAATCCCAGCGAAACGAGCCGGAAGGTTTGCAGGCTTGCCCCCAGCACCGCAAAGACAGGCGCCAGTAAATAGGCCTCGATGGCTCCCAGCGTTGGCTGGGCCGGGACGAAGGCCGGCCACTCGCCGCGCAGCACGCGCAGGCCCAGCAGCCCGATCATGGCCTCGTCGTAATCGATGCGCCAGCCGGAGCGCACGACCAGCATCAACCGCAGGCCCAGGCTGGCGATGATGGCAAATCCCAAAGCTATCTTGAAACGGTGCTTATGCAGTGGGGACAACGATGTACTCCGGAGGAATGGGATCAGACAGCCACACCATCTCGTTGCCCAGGTAGAAGCCTATGCCATCCTGGTAGGCCTCCCCGGCCCTGATCTCCAAAATGACGATCTTCCCTTTCTTCCGCTGGGCCACCAGGTTGGCGGTTTCCTGCTCGGTCGAGAGGTGGACGTACTGGCGGCGCATTGGCAGAAGCCCTATCTTGCGGATGGCATCGAGCACCTGATCCGTCGTGCCGTGGTAGAGGACGTCGGGTGGCTGGGCGGGCGTCTTGAGCAGCCTGCCCGGCAGTGAATGCCCGTAGTAGGCCCGTATCTTGTCTCCCTCAATCTGGTATCTCTTCTTGTCCGATTGGGCGATCAGCTCCATCAGATCATCGCGGGTCAGGCTGCGCCACTCGTCGCGGGCCCTGCTCAGTGCCTCCAACAAGTCATCGATGGGCGTCCACCCCTCCTGGTCGATCTCCAACTCGAACAACCACGGGCTGTGCCGCAGTGCTCTGGCAATCGCCTTGCTCAACCGCACCATCTCACGCTTCATGTCGGTATCTCCAGGAAAAGCAGTTTGTAGTCGACAGTTCACAGCTTACAGCCAAAAACGACTTCTCTTCTTCCCTGCTGGCGGGGAAGGAGCATACGATCTCAAGTCGTCAGGGTGGGGTATGAGCGCTCGCTCGCACACCCTTGCGCTCGCTCACGCATCCTTGCGCTCACAGCACCTTGCTGAATTTTGGGTGACCACAAAGGCTGTCGTCACCCATCACCCATCACTCGTTGCTCATGCCTCATCCCTCATGCCTGTTTTTCAATCATCAATCACCTAGTACAGTTGGGCAGAAATAGCCCGGCAGTAAAGATGCCCTTCATACCCAACTGTTTAAGTGTTTCGTGGGTAACCATAACTGATGGCTTACTTATGCCGCGAAACACTAGTCATCAATCATCCAATCGACAGTGTCTCCCACTTCCCCATCAGCTGCTCCAACTCCCCCTCCGCCCGCGTATACTCTTCGCCCAGTCTGGCCACCTCGCCAACATCGCCCGCCGCGCTGGCGGCTTCGAGCGCGCTGCTCAGGTTTTCCAGGTCGCTCTCCAGCTTGCCGATTGCTTCCTCGACCTGCGCCAGCCGCTTCTTGCGCTCATATTCGCTCATTTTAGGCTTGCGCTCGCCCACAGGCGCCGGTTTGCGCTCATTGCGCCTGCCTGCCTGCACTTTGGCCTTCGTTTCTTGAGCCTCGATGTTCTTCCCTTCGCGCCGGGCCAGGTATTCATCGTAAGGCCCCTCGTAAACCACCAGCTCGGTCTGGCCTTCCTGCCCTCGACGCGGGGCATGCAGCGCCCAGATCTGCGTTGCCAGGTTGCGGATCAGGTAGCGGTCGTGCGAGACCAGCAGGATCGTCCCCTTGAAGTCCGACAGCACCGCCTCCAGGATTTCCTGCGAAGGGATGTCCAGGTGGTTGGTCGGTTCATCGAGCAGCAGCAGGTTGGCGCCGCTGAGCGCCAGTTTCGCTAAGGCCACCCGGCCGCGCTCGCCGCCGCTGAGCGCGGAAACCGGCTTGTAAATGTCATCGCCCGTAAATAAGAATGTCGCCAGGTAGCTGCGCGCCTCGCTGATCGGCAGGTTCTTTACTCCCAGTATTTCATCGAGGACGCTGTTGTCGGGGTTAAGCCCTTCGTGGGCCTGGGCAAAATAACCGATCTCTACCCCCGCCCCCAGCGTCGACTGCCCGCCCAGAGGCTCCAGCTGGCCCAATATCGTCTTGAGGAAGGTGGTCTTGCCTGCCCCATTGGGCCCGATCAGCGCCGCACATTCCCCGCGGGTCAGGGTGATGTCGGGCGCGTCAAACAGAGGGATGCCGTCATCGTGATAGCCGATGACCAGCTGCTTGGTCATCAGCACCTTGTCACCGGAACGGCGGCGGGCATCCAGCCTCAGCAGCATCGAGCGCTGCCGGCGGGGCCGCGCAATCGCCTCATCGCGCAAGAAACGCTCTAACCGCTTGCGCCGTCCCTGCGCCTGGCGGGTGTTCTGCCCGGAGATGTTGCGGGCGATGTAATCTTCCGTCTTGGCGACAAACGCCTGTTGGCGCTCGTATTCGGCCAGCAGGCGGGTGTGGCGCTCTTCACGCTGCTGGACGTAAGCGCTGTAGTTGCCGCGGTACTCCTCGATGTGCCCAAACATCAGCTCCCACACATGGTCGACGATGCTGTCCATGAAGTAGCGGTCGTGGGAGACGATCAGCAGCGCCCCTTTGTAGCTCCGGAGCCAGCGTTCCAGCCACTCGACGGCCTGGATGTCTAGGTGATTGGTGGGTTCGTCGAGGATCAGCAGGTCGGGCTCTTCAAGCAGCAGGCGGGCCAGCAATGCACGCGTCTTCTGGCCACCTGAGAGCTGGCTGATGGGACGCTGGAAGTCGTCGACGGCGAAGCCCAGCCCGCCGAGTACCTGCTGGACGCGGACGGTGTACTCGTAGCCGCCGGCCTCCTCGAAGCGAGCCTGGGCCTGCCCGTAGGCATCGAGCAGGTTGGCATCGTCCGGCGCATTGGCCAACTTCTCGGCGATGTGGTGAAGGCGTTCCTCCTGGGCGATGAGATCGGTGAAGGTGGTCAGCATCTCTTCCCACAGGGTCTGCTCACCTGAGAGGGTCAGCTCCGCTTCTTGAGGCAGCAGCCCAATTTGCATCCCGCGGGCCCGGGTGACGGTGCCGTCGCTGGGCGTATCGAGCCCGGCCAGGATGCGCAGGAGCGTCGTCTTGCCCGCCCCGTTCGGCCCGACCAGCGCGATCCGCCCGCTGTGAGGGATACCGACCGTGACGCCGTCGAAGATATCGTTTGCGCCAAAGGACTTGGCGAGGTTGCTGCCGCTTAAGAGTGCCATAGGTGCCTGTTAACGTGATGCGTGATACGTAAGACGTGATAAACAATGACCGTGGATAGTTATGATAGGCTCGATTATAACAGAGCGATTGGCTACGGCGCTGCCCAAAAGGGGATTGATGTGCTGTCGGGGCGATTTTTTGATTGGCCCTATCCCCCTACTCTCTCATGGCCGGCCTTCGGTTCCGATGGAAGATCCTAGATGAATATCCATAACCCGCGCAGGCGGGAGGAGGTTGTGCTGTTCCCCAATCCCCAACCCCTGACCCCTAACCCCCGTTTTTCAACTTGATCCTATAGGAATTT
>JAFGMS010000062.1 GCA_016927375.1 Anaerolineae bacterium | reverse complement strand
GTTTCAGTGCCCTTCATACGGGCCGATACTCTGTGACTGCTCACGATTTTCGGGCTTTCCAGGTCATCTGAGATACATAATTGTGAATTCTCCTCACTGGGGGCATTCTGGTAGGTCGTTTTATCTCATAACCCTGTGTGTGGGTAGCCTTCATCGCTCCATCCTCTGAAACTCGATACTTGCATCAAAACCCTGCCGAGTTTCATCATATACTAAAACACATCGTTACAAAAGCGTTGGTACTGGCAGGTGCGGCACTTGCCCAGGTGAGATGTGGGTGGGGGGCACACTTCGGTCTCGGTGATTTCCTGAAGCATTCCCAATGTCTTTTCTAATACGCGACGGCCCTGCGACGTGGGCTGTACCAGATGGTATTGGCGAGTGGGAATTGTATAAATATAGCACTCCAACACCGGCAGGCCCGGATGTTCCTCCGCGCACAGCCGGTAAGCGTACATCTGCGCTTCCCAGTAGCCATAGTCTCGATCGGTGTCTTTGTAGTCCACCAGGTAAACGCCGTCTGGCGTAACGATCATTTCGTCCAGTTTACCCACCAACTGCCAGCGATGGCTGGTAAGCGCAACGTTAAAATGCCGCTCGCCGGCTACCACAGCGTGTAAAGCCTTGCGTCGGCGCTGCATCCGCCGGCGAGTCTCTTCTTCTGCGGCGAGCCCGGCCTCAGCCAGCCCGGTGGTGCGGTCAAGCCCCAGCGCCAGCGCATAGTAGGCAATCCGGGCACAGTATAGGAAGTTCTTCAGCTCGTTGATTCGCCAGTAGTAAGATGTGTCCAACGTTTGTTGATTACTCTCCATCATGCCCCCTCTCCGATTACTGTGCGACGTTCCCAATCGTCGGAGGCCACCGGAAGCACGATCACTTGCCCCTGGCGGGTAATTCTCTCAAGTACCTTGGCCAACTCCCGAACATGGGTCGGCTTGAGCAATCCGGTGAAGACGCTGTATTGCTGCCGATCCAGTCCATAGTCCAGGCAGGTCTCGCTGATGCGATAGCGTACCTTATCGTCTGAGATGTCGTAGATCACCAGCACGCGCAGCATCCCTATCCCCCCGTATAGGCCTGGTACTCCTGCTCGCCACGCAGGGCTGCCGCCAGCGTTCGTGCCTGCCATTGGATGATCGAGCGCAGGGTATAGCGCTTTCCCTGGTACTTCCCCTGCGCACTTAATCGGGAAAGAATGTGTCCGGCGTAATTCTTACGGAACTCGCGTTCCAGGCGCCCATTGCCATCGAAGCGAACTTCGTAGCCGCGGTTAGCCAGGCCCAGCATGGTCCGGTCAACAATCGGTGCGCGGAACTCCTCGATCTGGTCGAGCACCAGGCTGGGCTTGCCGGGTCGATCGGTGTGGATCAGGCCAACATGAGGCTCCAATCCGGCGATGACCAGGGCATTTTGCACCTCGCCGTAAAGGATGCCGTAGCCGTAGTTCAGCAAGCAGTTGATCGGGTCAGTGGCGTGGCGCCCGGTCCGGCCCGGCCAGTCATAGGAAGACGGGATCAACTGGCCTATTGCTCCCCAGTAAAGACGAGCACAGTACCCTTCCCTGCCCATCATTTCCGCCCGGACCTCTTCCAGCGTCGATGCTTCCAGGTCCGCTATGCGGTCGCTCTCGGCCAGCAGGTCGATGGCAGTTTGCTTCAGAGAGTGGGCCATTTCTTCCGGCTGGCGACGCGCCTGGTAGCGCAGGTGGGCAGCCTGGCTGCGAATTTTCCCGGCAGCCAGCGCCCGAGCTACACTTACACCGGTCCCATTTTCCAGGGCAGCGATTTGGTGGCGGCGTGTGGCCACCACCGTTGTCAAATAGGGTGATACCATCATCGCGTAATGCCCTTCGACGGCATCTACGAAGTGGATTGGGATGCCGGCCTCGGCACAGGCAGCCAGCGCCGCCGCGCTCAGCGAGGCGCTGCGTGTGGCGATTTGCACACTGCGCAGGTGCAGCAGCGGCGCTTCGACCGCCGCCGCTTCTTTCAACGAGACACGCAGCCGCTTGCCCTTGAGCCCTACGAATGCCCCATATTCGCTAACAACCAGGTCTTCTATAATTGCCATCATCCACCACCCTTACTATTGACGGTTGGTTTTGCTGTTCAATCATCAATCACTCAATGACTTTGTACCAGCCGCATCCTTTGATCGTGTTCTTGCCGACTTGCAGCGCCTGCCCTAATACCACCCAAGGCAGCAGCGCTGCGAGCTTGCCGCGATAGCTTACCTGCCCAACGAACCCGCTGGTTGGCTTGAGCGTGCCGTCGCGCCGCGAGCCGGACTTCATCTCTATCCAACGTGTCGCATCCTGGTCGATCTCGACACCGCCTGCCGCATCCAGCAGTTCCCGAAAGGGTATCCAGGGTGGATTGCCGGTATACAACTCGCCGATCTGCCTGGTCCGTTCGAGCAGCCGCTGGAACCAGGGCCGGAAAGTAGGCTGGTGACACAGGTGACCCTTCTGCACGATGCGTGTCGGTGTGACGAACGTTACCGTCAGATGCGATGGGCCGAGGTCAGAAGCATGAGTTGTGTAAGCATCAGGCCCGGGCGGCTCGGGTAGGGTGCCTACCTGCCGCCCAAGACCATCGATGAGGGGAGTAGGGATGAAGGTCAGCGGGTCGAGGGTATCGATGCCCAGCAGTGTGAATCGCCCTCTGCCGCGCCCAACGCCTAATCCCTGCATGGCACCCACTGCCGAGATCACCAAGGGAATGTAGTCGCGGCCCCGCCCATAGAACGAGATCCCAAAAGACAGCCGCTCGCCTTCAGATGCTGGCGGCGGGCGCACGGCAATGGGACGGGGGACGTTCTTGCCCCCTGTCCCATCTTCATCTTCCAGCCGCAGCAGCCAGACCACCGGGTTGATCTCGGCGTCGTCTCGTGAGTGAACGGCTTCGCCGGTGTCGTACATTGCCCGCAGCGCTTCGTAAAGTGCGCCACGCAGGCTCGACCCGGGGTTGGCGCCCAGGTCGAGGCCGCCCGCAGCGTGAAGATGAAACTCCAACAGCGTCACCGGGATCATGCCATCACCCGCCGTACGTACACGGTATGGTTGAACCCGTGCCGGTCCAGCTGGTAGGGAAAGACCACCGTGTGGCTGGTGCGGCCTCCATCACTGCGGCGTGTGCTGAAGACTGATACATCATCGAAGGTCGCGTTCGAGCGCATATCGTCCATGCGCTGCAAGAAGCCCAGAGCCGGTACATCAGATGGCTGCGAGAGATCGATGAAGCCATCACCCGGCGTGGGCTCTTCCTCAGACACTGTACAGCCGAGAAACTGCATGAAGCTGCCGCGGCGACCAAAGTAGTTGACCGCTGCCAGCACGCCGGGCAGATCGGCCGCAATTTGCTCATCCGGCGTCTCGAATGCCAGTGTCATCACTCCGGCAAAGAAACAGTATTCACGCTGAGCGATGGTGGAGATCCAGGGATCACCTCCGGGTCGGAGCACTTTCTGAAACGTCCGGTTGACGGCCACGGCCAGCGGCACGCGCGCCAGAATGCGCAGGTCGCGCACTGCATCGAAGCTTTCCAGACCATAGCTCAGGCCCCAGTTGCGGATCATGCGGTCGAGCAGCGCCATCTTGATGGCGTAGGGGGTCGGGCAAATCAGCGATTTGCCGCCGCTGCTGGTTGTATTGGACGGCCGCAGCCCAAAAGCCGCGACCGGTTCATAGTCGGCCTTGAGCCACATGATTACCGCCCTCCATAGCGCCCGGCGTCGTACCCCTCCACGATCTGCGCCATCTGCTCAAGCAATCCTTCTTGACCCTGGAAAGACAGGACCCCGACCGTATTGCCATAGAGCTTGTTCAGTGTCTGAGCGGTACGCTCTGCCCGCCCAACGTAGTCATCATGCAGCGGGCTGACCAGTGGAGCCGCCGCCGCTGAGGTCGAGACGCTCAGAAGGCCCTCCATCTCGACCACGTGTGGAAGCTGGGTAGAGGTCAGAGCTCCTTCTGGGCTGGTCAGGGTCTGGGCCAGCGCCAGCAGTGCGGCTTGCAGACGCTCTGTGCGGTCGGTGACATGATCAGGGTATAGGCCACGGATATCGTTGAAGCCGATGGCATTCACATCCAGGTGAGCGACAAAGGCATAAACACCAGAGGTGGCGGGTCGGTTGAAGATCATCTGCCCGAGATTTTCCTCTTTCTCCTTAATCGCCTGGTCGCGTACTTCCTTGTCATCGCCACGCCCTGCTTTTGTCCGCGTGATGCGGCGCACAGCATGGCGAGCGTGGATGAACTCCTGCACTTCGGTGTAGTCAGGCAGGCCGACCGTCCAGCCAAATTCAACGGCCGACTTGCGCTTGATAGAGTTTCCGCCAGCGGTGATCAGAATCCCGCACACGTCATCCAATGCACATTCCAGCAGCTTGTCGACGATTTCAGCGCCTTCTTTGGTGTTGTTGACGAATTCTTGGAATTCCGGGTTGCCCATCATGCGTGCCGGGTCGAGGTCTTTGCAGGCTTCACATACCGGCAGCCTCCGCTCCAATGCAATGTGCCTGAAGTGATCGGCGAAGATGTGCTTGAGCATGTCGCCGGAGATGGCGTTGACGGTGCTGCGAGCATAGTCTTCCAGCCCACCCTGTTCATCGTAGACCGGCGTGACAATGCCCACCTCGCGGGTCATCAGGCGGTTGCTCTCACTGCCTTCATTATTGAGGGCATGCATGTCCAATACCACGCGGGCAGCAAGTGAAAGTGATTTGAGTTCGGTAGCCATGATTATTATTTCCTTTCTTAAGTTATTGTGAGTGGAGTTAACTGACTTGTTCGGTCTGGCGCTCGTAGTCTGAAGCATAACCTGCGGCGACCAGCAGGCTTGCTACCACGCGCGAGCCGTAGGTGTTTACCAGCTCGATCACCTGGTAGAGATCATCGCTGGTGATGAAGGGCCGCGTTTCTCCTGTGTTGGCTTGCACGCTGCTGCTTTCTCTCTGATAGTCAGACACAAAGCCGCTCAAGTCTTCGATGAAGTTGTCTGCATTGTGCGCGTGGCGCCGCAGATCATCACCCAGGCCGTGCCTCACTTTGAATGCAGTAGTCTGCTTTTTGACATCCTTCCAGTAACGGAGCTGCACAGTGCAATATCTTATGGCCGCTGCGATATTCCGGACCCCCTCTGTTTCCAGAATTGGCCGGTAGTCTTTACGTGTTTGATTCATGAGTGTTCCCTCCAATGTATTGAGATGCAGCCAGGGGAGCCATGGGCTCTCCTCCAGCTTCTGAAAGCGGTAAATACCGTATTGAACGGCAAACACGATCCAGTTATCCGGATCGCCGAGCGTGACGAAACGGCGATAGCTGTTGAGGATGACAAGTTCTTCAGCATACTCGCCCCGTAATGCTGCGATCGGGGCGCGGTGAGCCTCCAGCATAGCCTTCACTGCCTCCAATAGATCGGCATCTACTTCATCGGGTAGCCAGAGAGGAAGTGCGAAGACTGTCTCGTCAAAGGGAATTTGTGTCGAGATGTCTTTGTAGTAGTAGCCTGCAATACCACTCACGGCATCGATCCGGCGCCGCTCGGGTGGATTAGTCAGGTAGTGCTCAACCATTGCTCGGTAGAAGTCAATCTGGCTCAGCGCATCGAGCTTGGCTCGCGGCATCAGGTTGGAATAGTCATACAAGTCGTTCACATAGTTCTTCTGCCGGTATTCCACCAGCAGTTGCACCAAACGGCCGAAGCTAATATCGCGTGGAATGGGGTAATAGAGAAGTACGTCCCCACTAGAGCGGTATGGCATTCCAATCACCATGTAGCCGGCAAATGCCAGGTACATTTCAAGCCAGAAGGCATCCGGCGTATCAGAATTAGGGGGCCGGGAGCCCGTTACAGTGCAGGACCCTTGAGCGGTCGATGGGGAAACGATGGATAGGGCGCTAATATCTGCCTGGTTTTCTTGCCAGCCAAATATCTCAAAATCGGGATAGTCGGTTGGCTTGATGTCGCGCAGCCAGGTTTCTCGTGCGGCTGGGATATCAGGCGGAAACGTGCCATATGTATCAAAGAGTAAAGTGAGCAAACTTTCCGCTCGTATCTGGGCGTGACTGTGCCAGGCGTGTAGCACGAGCGGATAACCGATGCGCATGGCCGATCCCTTGCCAAAATAGGAGCACAGATGCGCCCACAAGGGAAAATCAGGGTGGCGCTGAGGTGTGTCGCCCTCCTGCCGCGGTTCGCCTTTGCGTTTCTTTGGACGGGCTTCGGCCTTTTGTTTCTCCTCTCCGTAATTGACCTTATCGCCCCCAAAGCCATCGGGTAGGTATTTGCGTTGGACAGCTTCAGGCGATTCTCCCTGCTCGATCCGTTTCAGCTCGCCTGCCGATGGAGGCTTGAGAATCGCCGGCAGTAGCGGCGGCAGCCCACGCTGCCTGACGATCTCCAACAGCTCCTCCCGGCTTACCGGCTTCCTGTATCGTGTCACCTCCAGGGCATAGGCGCTGCCTCCGTCGCGGATGCGCACATCTATGCCGCTGCCGGCCTCGTCCAGGTGGTAGAACAGCGACGCCAACCCCACGGCGATAAAGGTCGAGCGCATCAGGTCGGTGTCTTTTTCCACGTACAACATAGTTTCATTCATGCCTGAACCTCACTTTCTAGGCTGTCCAAATAGTGGCGAATGTCTTGGTCGTACCGTGCCAGGTATCTTCCCGAGCGCTGATCGGCCAACCGCAGAATGCGGGCAAACAGCAGGTAAACCAGGGCAAGTGAAAATTCGTTGCGGCTCGGCTTGATTGAATCGGCAGCGTCAGTAACATCGCAGCCGCTGCGCTTGAATGATTCCTGTACCAGGTAAGCCTGCATGCCGTCAAGCTGGCACAGCCGCATTGCACGGTGGATGGTCGGGTACGCTCCTGGGATCAGGTGGAACTCCCCGCAATCTTTGGCATCCGGCGTGTGATGGCGCATCATCGCACCTAGGGCTACCCATTGCCAACACTCATCATCAGGTATCGCTTCCCGGATGAGTGGGACGCAAGCTTCAGCTCCTTCCACCGCATGATTGCCGCGCGGTGGGTGCTTGAAAACTCTCTGAAGCTCACGCTGGTTGGGATCGCCGCTGTCGTAGTCAGTATGGGCCAGTGGATATGGATCGTTGATAGGTAGCGTGGGCGGATAATCGGACTGGGCATAGCAAAGTTGCCACGCCCGGCACCACGCTTGCCAGGGCTCATTGAGCTTACCCACGTCATGCAAAGCCAGAGCCAGCCGCATGATCCGTTCTCCGCTTTCGGCATCCAGGCCATATTTCTCGCACAAGCGATGAAGGGGATAGATAAGCTCGGTTCGGAGCGGCAAAAGGAACCGTTTCTCTTCTTGTAAAGGTATCGTATAGGCCCACCACAGCCCGGCGATGTGCTCGTGATAGCGTTCGGCTCGATAAGCAAGCCGATCCCATGGACGTTCTTTCACTTCAGGAGAGGGAGGCGCGGGTATGAGGCCCGGACGAAGCTCCAACCCGGTCTCCGGCGTGTAGCTCACTGCCAGCGGATGAGCGGCAAACTGCCACGAACGATACACGTCTCCAGCTTCTCGTAAGGGCTGCCATTCGGTGACAAAGCGCATGCCCGGCGCATCCAGCACATCTAGGGTGCGCTCAGTGCCCGATTGAAGCGTGAAATCAGCTTCGCTCTCATCGGGCTGTTCCATCAGCCGGGCCAGCTGCCCTTTGGAGAGGCTGAATGGCTCTCGCCTCCAGGGTTTGGTGGTCAATAGATCATCCTGGTTGGGAGCTTCGTGAATGTACATTGGAACTGTGCTTTGTTTGCGGATTAGTGCGTCGGGCCAACCGGGGTCACGGTCTGACATGCAGCGGGTTATCTCCTCGATCCGCCCATCGATGCGCTGTCCCAGCCCGCTGGCAAACTCGGCATCTGCCTCGCTGTGCGCAATCTTGACCAACTGCTGCTCCTCAGAAAACCCCATTACCTGCCCGTTGAACTCGGGAGAGGCAAGAGCGTTCCACGTCTTGTGGCAGATCGCCTCTTTGCCTTCTTCTTTGTCGATATAGGGCGCGTAGTTGACCTGGCCTTCCTCGTCATAGGGCTGGAAGACATGCACCTGCCCGGTCTCGCCTACATTGCGTGCGCAGCGCCCGGCTCGCTGGATCAGGCTGGCCGCTGGCGCGCACTCGGTGAGCATCACCTCGCTGCTGATGTCCAGCCCAACCTCGATAACTTGAGTGGCAACCAGGATGGCCTTGCTGCCGTCCCTCTGTTTGAAGCGCTCCAGTGCCCAATTCTCTATCTCCCGCCGATCCTGACGGTAGAAACGCGAATGCAGCAGCCTGCACTCCACGCCGGGCGTGTCGCGTAGACCGCGGTAAAGCGCCTGGGCGCGGTCGACAGTATTGCAGATGCAGATGGCGCGGTTGGCATCGCCTATCCGGTCGAGAACCGCCTGGGGTGTCAGCGCACCGTCCGCTGCGTAGAAAGTCCGTTCCCGCGTGCGCAGCCGCGCGATGTCGGCAAAACGGCCCAGGTCGAGCCGTATGCCGGGTTCGTCGGCAATTACCTCCGCGCCTAAAACACGGGCAATCTCGTTTAGGAACACAGGCGAGAAGGTGGCACTCATCATGATGAAACGGCTGATGCCCTGGAGCATCTTGAGCATCGCCAGCACGGTTAGCATCATCTCGCTTTGTGGGTACAGGTGGAATTCATCGAACACCAGGTAAGCTCCAATCAATGCCCCAGCGTTGATGTTATCCAGGCGTGTAGGCAGGCCGTAAGGGATGTTCAAGAAGGAAGCCAGCATCTGGTCGACGGTGGCGAAGATCACCCGCCCTTCAAACAGCGGATCGTCGGGCTGCTCCCCGGTCTGGATGGTAGGGTAAAGCTCGGGCGGCCAGTGCTTCTCACGCGCGGTCTTTCCGTATTCCTCAATGAAACTGCGGGCCAGGACGCGCATCGGCACGCCGTAGAGGATGCGTGGAGGAAAGTCATTAGGATGATCACGGATACCGAGCAGACCTGGGTTCAGTGCCGCGCGGGTCTTCCCCGCCCCGGTGGGGGCCTGGATCATCAGGTTATGGCCCTGCTGGATATACTCAAGCACTTCGGCTTGATAGTGATATGCCTGTTCGCTCATCGATCCTCCTAGAAGAACTCTGAGGGCTTATCGGGATCGAGCCCATACAACTGTGCAGTTGCAGCTGCCTCCGACGCTATCTGCTCCCGAATGTTAACCGGTTCCAATACTTCAACATCGGCTCCCCACCCGCGCAGGAAGGGCAGCATCTCTTGCGGTTCTGAAATGTCAGCCTCCCAGATAACATAACCTTCCTCGTCGAGCATCATTTGTTGGGTGGGATGCCAGCGAGTCTCCCGCAGCCGGTCATACTGGCGGTTGTGAAAGCGCAAGCGCACCCGGACAGGTTGCTCTTCCCCGACCCAAATGCCCCACGTTTGCTCGATAGCGGCAAGGATCTCCTGTACGGGTGGGCGCTCGAAGCGCTCAAGGCTTGCCCTGACGGCCAGGATGCGGTCGAGCTTGAGCGTGATCCGCTCGTACGATTCGTCCTTTTGCCGTAAGCCGCCAATCAGGTATGATGCATCCGACCACACAGCAGGCTCAAACCACCACGGAGCGACGGTCATCTGGCTGGCGCGGGTGGCATTGGGCCTGCGATACTCCAGCTCAACAAGACAGCATTCATGCCAACAGCGTACCAATGTCGTGAAGATCTGATCCTCTGACCGCTGAACCTCTTCCAATTCCTGAAGAAGCGGGTCGGCCATTTCTTCACGTAGAAGCGAGGTGATGGTATGCAATAAGCTCACGATCAATTGGAAGCGCCCCATTCCGGCGCGGACTAACCGGCGCAGCGGTAGGTATAGAAACCACGCTTCCGGCAAAGAGAGGTGTATCTCGCTGTGGTAGCTTGGGTCGACGAAGTAACGATCTCCCTCCTGGTATAGCGGGATGCCGTCCTCTTCTAACCGTTGAATATCTTTGTGCGATGTCTGGCGCGTCACACCAAGAGAATTTGCAATCTCGGGTGTGGTCATACCTGTGCCAGCGTTCCGCATCAACAGCTTGAAGGTTTCGCGCAGGCGTTGGCGTGTGTTGTGAGGCATTGTTGTCAATCCCCAAACCGGCTAACTAACCTAGGAAGTGTTCTATTCTCATGATAAGTAGTTTGGTAAACAAAACGTTTACTAGATCCTTGGGCAATTGCATTTTGATGGCTGGTATAGCGTTCTGGCCGGTCGAAGCTGTTTGGTTGGAAATGAAGCCAGGCAAGAAGCAATTGATGAGGAGGCTGTTGTCTGGAGTACCGGATCTTGTGGCTGGAATGGCGTCCCCTCTATGACTTTATGTTATACAGCCTTTTACTCTGGCCGGGAAATGCACCTGATACGGGTATCTACAGGACTGCGGTAGGCGGCCAGCGAGTTACCGAGCACCTTGAGGATGCCAGGCACTTTTCCAACCGCCCCCGCCCGAACTGTGCATGAAC
>JAFGMS010000487.1 GCA_016927375.1 Anaerolineae bacterium | reverse complement strand
GAACGCAGAGATTTTTAGATTTTCTCTGTGCGCTCTGCGAGCTCTGTGGTGAAAGAAAAATGCGCATTTGTGACCGTTGCAAGTATAGCTGTGTTTGGTCTATCCGGTTGTATCTTCGCAAAAACATGATGCTGGGGGAAGATCCCCGAAGTCTTGTCTTGATAGTTACTGCTCATCTCTGCTTTCTGGATTGTGATGGTTGTATTGTATACTTGCTGCCAGCGGCAATTTCCTCCTCTTTGTAAGCATCAGCCGTCAGCTTTTTATGATAGCTGGTGACTATGAACTCAGCAGTTCCCGCTTTGGAGATTTGCGCAGGGATTGCTGCCAAAAATCTTATGCTGTTGCTCGGTGCTCTCTGCCACGACCTTCGGTCGTCTCTCTGCGGTGAAACAGCTTTTTCTGGGTGCGTTTTTGACACACCAGATCAAACCGGGAATTGCTGCTATGAACTGAGCCTTGCGAAACCAGTACGTGACATGAGATATGCCCGTTGATGCATAGATGAAAGATCCTTGGGTAAGAATGCTCCTATTTCCCTTTTGGGGGAGGGGGATTAACCGGATATGAGAAGATGATCACTATGCAACCCGACCTTGTCGAGGCATTCATGGAATTGGTTCGCCGGGCCTCAACCATCCTGCCGGTCGATGTAGAGGAGGCCATCGTACAGGCGAGAGCGCACGAACCAGCCAACTCGGCATCGGAAAGGGCGCTGGATACCATCTTGCAGAACATCCAGTTGGCGCGCGAAGGCTCATTGCCAATCTGCCAGGATACAGGAACCCCCATCTTCGAAATTCGCTACCCATTCGGCTGGTCAACCCTCATGCTGACTGAGCATATCAGAAAGGCCATGAGAGAGGCAACGGCTCGCAGCTATCTGCGTCCCAATGCGGTCGACAGCCTGACAGGAGAGAACAGCGGCGACAACACTGGTGAAGGTTATCCGACCCTGCATTTCTGCGAATGGGTAGAGGACTATCTGCATGTCGATCTGCTTCTTAAGGGCGGCGGTTGTGAAAATGTCTCGGCGCAGTATGAGCTGCCAGATACTAGGCTCAAAGCAGGGCGCGATCTGGATGGTGTGCGCAGGGTTGTGCTGGATGCTGTCTTCCAGGCGCAAGGGAAAGGGTGCCCGCCAGGTGTTTTGGGGATAGCTATTGGTGGCGACCGCGGCTCTTCTTATCTCAAGGCTAAGCAGCAGCTTCTGCGCTTGTTGGATGATGAAAATCCCAATTCGGAGTTGGCTGCGCTGGAGAAACAGATCTACCATGAAGCCAATGCACTGGGTATCGGGCCAATGGGCTTTGGCGGCGAGACGACAGTGCTTGGTGTGAAGATCGGGGCACAGCATCGCCTGCCTGCGTCTTACTTTGTCTCGATTGCCTACATGTGCTGGGCCAACCGGCGTACGATTATGAACGTTGGACCCGATGGTAAGGTAACGTATGGTTGAGCTGACTACACCAATATCCGCTGAGGAAATCCACGCCCTGCAGGTGGGTGATGCGGTTAGCCTGAACGGTGTCATTGTGACAGGGCGAGACGCCGCACATAAGTTCATGGTCGAGCACTTTATCCGCCAGCCGGCTATGCCGGAAGAGCAGCCCTTGTATGCCGAGCTAATGCGGCTGTTGAATGGTGGGGTAATCTATCATTGTGGTCCGGTTGTGAAGAAGCATGATGATGATACCTGCTCCTTTGTCGCGGCGGGGCCGACTACCAGCATCCGCGAAGAGATCTATCAGCAAGATGTGATTGCCCACTTCAACCTGAGAGGCATAATCGGCAAAGGTGGTATGGGTCCGGACACGCTCAAGGCATGCCAGGAGCATGCTGCCGTTTATTTTCACGCCATAGGGGGCATCGCACCGCTGATAGCCCAGGCAGTCAAGCAAATCCTGGCTGTTCACAAGCTTGAGTTTGGTATTCCTGAGGCTATGTGGGTGATCCGGGTCAAGCACTTTCCGGTTATTGTAACGATGGATAGCCATGGACAAAGTCTTCACGAACGCGTAAAGTGGCAGTCTCAAGAGATACTGACGGCTCTGTTGGAGTAGTGCCGGCAGGGTAGGGGGTTATCAGTATATGGCTGATACCTGGGAGTTGTTGGATTTCGCGTCTCGATCTAATCTGCACGTAGACTCGCCACCTGGTACAGTTATTTTGAGGCGCCGGTTTGTATACACTATCAGTAGGACGCAATCGCAAGATATTGGTATATCTTACGCGAAATAAAGTGATGAGTTCTGGGTAATGGGTGATGAGTAAAAGACAAGAATAGTCCGGCACGGATAGAAAAGAGCAAACTTTCTATCCTATGGCCATATGGATATTTTCTACCTGCCCCATCACTCACAACTACTTGAACACCTTGCATTTCACATAGCACTTATAGTTTGCCTAAGTGACATGGCACATTGCGGTCTATTGACTATAGAAGATCTCTGGATGGTGATAAGGCAGCAAGAATTAATGAGAAAGATCTTTTCATGCGCTTGTTGATATCGCTGTTCTCACCTCTTACGGATGCCTGGGGTGGTTTGACGCGTGCTGTTGCGATTGCACAGGCGGCTGACCGAGCAGGACACGAGGTGGCGTTTTGTGCTTCCGGGTATCTGGAAACCAGCCTGAGCCAACGTGGCTATAGGGTGTATCCTGCCCCTCCGGTGACCGTGTTTGGTTTGCCTGCACGTATCACACAGGTGCTTGGGCTTCGGTCACAGGAGGCATCAGCACGGATCCGATCCAGTCTGTCTGTCAGCAATTGGTGGATGGCAATGGTGCTCTCCGGCATGGCCCGGGTGGATTATTTGCGGCGATTGGTGCAGGCGGAGATGGAGGCTCTCGGAGATTTTGGGGCCGATGTGTTGCTTACGGATGGTGATCCCGGTGCTTATCTGCTGGCTGTTGTGACCGGGCTGCCATTGGCTTCGACTTATGCCAATGTGGTGACGCTTGGCATAGATTCCTGGTCGTGGAGGCTGATGCGTCGTGCGACGACATCGACGCTGGCATACTATGGTCAACCATTCCATGCACCGGACAAGCTGTACTTCGATGCCTCGATTCTAAAAATCATCCCATCGATCCCTGAGCTGGATGGCACCGATCCTGATCGCTCTGATATACGCTACGTCGGCCATCTGCTGAGCGACATTGATATTGAAGATCCGGGCGACTGGCAGCCTGAGCCGGATCAGCCTTATGTGTTCGTCTATGTTGGCACGGGGACCATTGGACTAGACAAGCTAGAGAAAGTGTTGTCACAGGTCTTTCCTGCCGGTGGTGAACTAAGATGCCTGGTTGGTGTGCGTGGTATCAGGCAGTCATATCGGCTTAATGATGTGGAGTTCCGGCCTTACTTTCCGGCTGAGGTGGTGCTTGCTCAGTGCGAATGGACGTTGTGTCATGGCGGGCAGAATACGGTAATTCGGTCACTGCGGCAGGATGTCCCATTGATCCTCTTCCCCGGCCCGGTCTTTGAGCGGCGCTTCAACGCCAGGAAGACCTGGGAGGCAGGGGCGGCTGTCTTGGGAGAGTTGAACCAGTTCACTCCAGTGTGGATCGAGCAGGCGATGACGAGACGGGCGGAATGTGTCCCGCATGCTGCTCAGTTGGGTGAGCGTATCCGAGCATATGGCGGTGCACAGGCAGCTATTGAGGCAATTGCTGGTTGGGTGAGGTAGAGGGAAGTTCTACTGTGCTAGGCAACAAGGCACTGGTAACTGGTGTTGATATTCTGTAAACTCTGGGTCGAGATTAGTGGTGCGTCTTGGCAGTAGATCGCTCAGCACTACTTTCAGGAAAGAGAGGATTCCATGACCTCTGCTCTTCGAGTTCTAGGTTTTTCTGGCAGTCTTCGCCGGGGCTCGTATAACATGGCGCTTTTGCGTACGGCCGCCGAGATTGTGCCGGAAGGAATGACATTGGAGATCTTCGATCTATCACCGATCCCGCTTTACAACGAGGATGTCCGTGGTCAGGGCTACCCTGAAGCGGTGCAGATGTTTCGGGATAGTATTACCAGCGCCGACGCGTTGTTGATATCTACCCCCGAATATAACGGCTCGATCTCCGGTGTGCTGAAGAATGCGCTGGATTGGGCCTCGCGTGCCCCTGGGCCACCACTGAAGGAGAAGCCCGTTGCCATCATGGGTGCTTCCACAGGCAGTTCCGGTGCTGTGCGGGCCCAGATGCATCTGCGGCAGGTATGTGCCTACATGAACATGTTCCCTGTCAATAAACCGGAGGTATTGGTGGCACAGGCCCAGGAAAAGTTCGATGCAGAGGGGCGATTGATCGATGAAACGACACAGGGATTTCTTGGTGATTTGCTGGCTGCCCTGGCGGCCTGGTCGAGGCGATTGATGATTGGTGACTAATTTGATTCTATAGGAATTTCCGCTCAACGCGGAAAAGCGGGGAAATGTCACCCAAGTATGCAAGCGAGGTATGCTAAGGCGGAATTCCGTAGGTTGGGTGGCAGCGCGAGCAAGTCGATTTCTCGACTATTCTTCTCCTGCTCTGCCGGCCGACCGCCACCCAACAT
>JAFGMS010000486.1 GCA_016927375.1 Anaerolineae bacterium | reverse complement strand
TGCTCAAAGAGGCGCGCTTCGTTCCAGATCCGTCGCTCCTTCGTCGATCCTTCGTTTGGAAGCACAAGGAGCCTCTCCTGCCCATTCCGGTTGCCCAGGAAAACTTGACATTGTCAAAGTAATCAGTTTTCAAATAACTCCCTCGCATATCACAGAGTCATCAACCATCTCACAACTTACCACTTTATCTACTACCCGCCATCTATGCGCGGTTGCTGCTGTTCTCTTGGCAGTAGTATAATGGCCTCGCACATCAAAGAAAAGTCGAACTCATGTTGACAACCCATATCCCCTTGCCATAATCAGGGAAGAGACACAGTGAGCCAAACAGCTGCGCTGTACCATCTACAAACGCTGGACAGTCAAATCGATACTATCCGCACACGCCTGTCCGAGATCGCCGAATTACTAAGTCAAGACGATGTGGTACGAACAGCACAAAATACGCTTACAGCAGCCGAGCAATCTCATCTAAAATGGCATACGCGTCAAACCGAGCTAGAACTGGAACGTTCTACGCTGCAGGAGGAAGCCAAAGTCGCTGAAAAGCGTCTGTATTCAGGCCGGGTGCTTAACCCTCGAGAGTTAACTGATCTGCAAGATAAATTGGCAGAGCTGAACCGGCGTATCGAAGCACTTGAAGAACCGATTCTGGAAGCCATGCTTGCTATCGAGGAAAACAGCCAACATATTGAGCAAGCTCGAAGTCAGTTCGAGCACGTCATGAGCGAGCAATCGCACCAATTTGGTGAGCTGGATAAGGAGCAGACAGTGCTATCGTCACAACTCGATCAACTGCTCGCAGAAACTGGGCAAACCCGATCAAACATAGAGCCCCAGTACTTAGAAACCTATAGCCGGCTACGCCAGCGGCCTGGCGGTCTGGCAGTCACGTTACTGAAAGGGAATGAGTGTGGTGTCTGCGGTGTCGAGCTGACTTCCCAAATGGCTCAACGGGTGCGCCACGGGAAAGTAATCACCTGTCCTACTTGTAACCGCATCTTACACATTCGGTGAAAGCCAGTTGGGCATTGAAATGCATCTTCGCTGAATAGTTGATCATATCCAACAGCACCAGTGGAAAATAGGGGGACTGAGATACATGGCTCGCGAATTCATTGCAACTACCAGAGCTCGATTTTCACGCACGGTTGATACACGGTACCGTGAGGCAGTCATCCAACAGGCAAACAGCTGGCATGTTGCCAGCCACCTGATCCCACTAGAACAGATCGCTGTCGTGCCTCGCTTCTACACGCTGCCACAACCGTACAATCCTCTTGAAGAGGAGCCCGAAGGATACAACGGCCCCTACAACTTACTCCCTATCATACCCGACTGGCCACAGGCTATCGCACCTTATCAGTTACCTGGCATACCTCTTGATCGTGTCTTACGTGGTCCAGATAACCTTGCCTTACTTGGATTACCTGGTAGCGGGCGTTCAGTCGCCCTGGCACTGATGGCAATCCTGGCCGCACGCCAGAAAGAGGATCATCAGCCGGGAGGCCTTCTCGATACGGCGCGCATGCCCATTCTGTTACATCTGGCAGATGTCGACCTTTCGCCTGAGTCATGGGGCACCGAAGTCGATCCCCTCGATCCCGCGTTGGCTGCTGCCGGGATGCGTATGAGAGGACTTGCCACATCGTTCCTCAAGGCCGTACAGAGACAATTCGCAAGTGGACAGGGGCTGGTTTTGGTTGACGGCTGGGACGAGCTGCCCCTGGTTGAACAGCGCCGCACAGTTGAGTGGCTGCGGGTTTTGATCACGACTTACCCGGAGAACAAGGTAGTAGTTACAGGCCCCGTACAGGGGTATCGCCCTCTACAGGAACTAGATCTTGCTCCCACCTTTGTGGTTCCTTGGAGCCAATCTGAATTCACCGAATTAGGACACCTATGGGCAGCGGCCTGGCCAACCATAGCAGGAACAACAAGGGAACCGGCTCAAGAACCAGAGGCTGACATCGTTCGACGCGCAGTACGCGCCAATCGAGCCCGAACACCTCTTGATGTAACACTCAAGATATGGGCAGCCTTCGCCGGCGATGACCCCGGTCAAGGACAACATGGCTGGTACAGTGCCTATATCAACCGTGTGCTGCCGGCACCCGAACTGCGTGGTGCGCTCGAACGAGTGGGGGAGCGAATAGTCACCGCTCCCGATGGGATTGGTGTCTCAGTTGAAGAGGTAACACGATTCATCGATGGTGTACGCGACTCAATATCGCTGCGCACTCCAATCAGCACACCAGACTTTATTTACGCCATTTGCAACGAGACTCTTCTATTGACCGAGCGCATCAATATGCGCCTCACATTTAATCAGCCCGCCATCGCCGCCTACCTGACAGCAGAGAATCTAAGCGACATGCCGCTCCGCGAACCTCTTCTGGAAGGCGGTCCACTCAAGGATTTAGCAATCGCCTTCCTGGCCCAGATGCAGGATATTACGCCCTATGTGGAAAGACGCCTAGCGGAACAGAGCACGATCTTACAAGACAAACTACTGCCCCTCGGTTTGTGGGCTGCTGACGCAGATCCTGGTGCCGGTTGGCGTGCTCAGGCTTTTAAGCGGCTGGCCCAGGTATTGCTTGCTCCAGCCGAGTTCCCGCTTGCCCGTGAGAGAGTCACAGCTGCACTGGTCGCCTCACGTGACCAGAATGTTATCCACATTTTCAGACAAGGACTCAAGAGCCAGGATCCACATGTCCGGATGCTCAGCGCTCTTGGTATAGGAGCCATTGGAGACCCCGAGGGAGTTACCGCCCTTGGCGAGGCATTGAATGATGAGGATGCCACGGTTATTGTCATCACAGCATTGGCCCTAGGCGCAATGGCTACCAAACCCGCCCTCGACTACCTGATTCAGGCGCTGCTAACCGGCATCGAAATGGCACGCCGTGCTGCTGCTGAGATGTTAGGAACCGATATAGTAGGCGAAGGCCATAAATTACTGCAAGATGCCATCAAAGATCAGGATTTCATGACAAGACGTGCAGCTGTCTTTGGCCTGGAGCGTGTGAGCGAGGAGTGGGTCATGCCCCTGCTCGACAATGCCGAACGCCATGATGATCAATGGCTCGTCCGGGCTGCCGCAACTGCCGCATTGGAGAACCTGAAACAACCACCTGATATCGCACCCCGGCATCGCCCCAGACCGGAGGATCTTCCCTGGCTAGACAAGTGGTTGACGGAGCGCGATCAAGAAATCATGCCTGGCTCAAGCGGGATCAGCCAGATCGTCAGGATATTACAGGAAGGTGATGATCCCACCCGGTTAGCCGCTGCAGAGGCACTGGGCGCAATTGCTGCACCGGAAGGCATAAACCCACTGTACGCGGCACTACGCGATTCCCATGCCGAGGTTCGGGATGCAGCTTATCGAGCTCTAGGCGCAGCCAGCATAGCACTTGGACGCGACCTGCCTGGCATCATATAACTAGCATCCTATGAGGTATCATTGAACTGAACCGCTGTACAAACAACAAGGAAAAAAGAACAGGGAATTACAGACCAAGGTCATGCTGGAGCTCACCATAGATCACTCGGTAATTGTTCTAGTCATTATGGGCGTGGCATTGCTGCTGCTCATAACGGGGCTGGTTTCTACCGATATCGTAGCACTCATGGTGTTGGTCAGCTTAGGTCTCAGCGGCATCCTCGACCTATCAGAACTCACCAGCGGCTTCGGCAGCCCTGTCATCCTGACGATGGTAGGCATCTTTATGCTAACCGCCGCACTCGAACACACAGGGGTCACAGCCTACCTTAGCCGGCTTCTCTTACGCCTCACCCAGCAAGCCCCAGAGCGTACATTGGTCGGACTACTGGCATTGGCAGCCGGTCTTTTTTCTCTCGCTATGAACAGCTTTGCCTCGGTGGCATTGATCATGCCAGTCGGCCGTCAGGTAGCCCACTCACGCAACCTCAGTCCATCTCGGATAATGTTGCCAATTGCCTTCGGTGGCATATTGGGAGGGATGGCTACTTTGCTCACCACTGCCAACCTGCTGATCTCCGATGCACTTGTCGAGCAAGGATTTTCCGGTTTTAGCCTACTAGACTTCCTGCCCATCGGTGGGCCAATTGCCTTGGCTGGTATTCTCTATATGATGCTGCTCAGCCCGTTAGTGTTGCCGGAGAGATCACCAAGCGACCATTGGAGTGCTCTGCAGCAAGCCCGAAAAGACCTCACCAGAACCTATGCCTTAAGTAAGCGTCTTTTCGAGGTTCAAATCAACCCCAACTCACCACTCAATGGTAAAACCCTAGCCGAGAGCGATCTGGGGAGAACCTACGGAGCAACTGTGGCTGCTGTGGTTCGAGGAAGACAAACCTTCACCCCTCCCGATCCTGGTCTACATCTAGTCTCTGGGGACTGGTTGCTATTAGGCTGCCGGCCTGACGATGCCGCCACTGCTGCCCAGGAACTGAAACTGACGTTGGTCGATCAGGATGCTGTCGACCACAATATTCTATTTGCCAACAACAGCGAGCTGGCCGAAGTTGCTCTCTCGCCACATAGCAACTTGATAGGTAAGACGCTGGCCGAAATCAAGTTCCGTGATAAGTATGAGCTAAATATCTTGGCAATCTGGCACGAAGGTAGTCCGCGCCGTTCTCATCTAATCGACTATCGGCTTACTTTGGGCGATGCCCTGTTGGTCCAGGGTCCACCTGACCGATTGAGTCTTCTCAGTCAAGAACCTGGGCTCTTTGTCTTGACACGGTTACCCAATATCCCGGAAGGAAGCCAACGAGCCATTATCGCTATGATTATCCTCTTGGTATTCCTGGTAGTGATCGGTCTTGACTTACTGCCTGTCCCATTAGCTGCATTGCTAGGAGCTATAGCCGTGGTGGTGACGGGCTGCGAGACAGTAGAACAGGCTCAAGCCAGTATCCGCTGGGACGTCCTGATCTTGATCGGAGGAATGCTGCCTCTAGCTACAGCAATGAAGCAAAGCGGGGCAATACAGATGTTGACCGGATTTTTGCCTGGAATGCTCCAGACCATGGGGGCACATACTGTGCTCTTGGTAGTTTTTTTGCTGACAGTGGGATTGGCCCAGCTGACTTCCGGCGCTGCTGCCAGTCTGATCGTAGGACCATTGGTAATCGCCACCGGGGCCCAGGCCGGGCTCAACCCTCAGGCCCTGGCGATGGCAGTCGCCATTGGGGCATCAACAGCCTTTCTGTCTCCAATGGCTCATCCTGCCAATCTGCTGGTCATGGGACCAGGCGGTTACCAGTTCCACGATTATTATCGCTTGGGCGCCCCAATGGTGCTGCTGGCAGCCGCAGGAGTCTTGCTCCTCATACCACTGGTGTACCCGCTTTAGAAAAATGTATTTCCACTTCTTGACATTTCAAGTACAGGCGTCACAACATGATGGGGCAAAATGCGTAGTGAGAGTATGGTAGGAAAAAGGGGCAGGGCAGATTGACAGATCAGCGCTTAGTGAGCAGCAACCATCCAGTCATTCGTTAGAATCAATTGACCAACCAGCCAGCGTCTCAGGGTGTTGGTGTGGGCAACTCGCAGAACTTCCACCGGTGTACGTCGGTATGATACTCGTAATACCTATCCTCAACGGCCAGAACGATGCGATAGCCTGGAACGAGCACCTGGTCATAGTCTTCTCCTGCCTTGGGACATCCCAGACTGCTATCGGGCCAGTCAACAGCCTCGCTGCTCACCACTACTACACTCTCGACAGAGACGTTCAGCCGACTCGCCAGATCTTCTTTCACCTCACTGATGAACTCGGCCACTATAGGATCGGGAACTGTCATATTCCCAAGATCCTTGGTGGGGTTCGTGCATATTATCACGACGTCACCCAGATCTGTATGGATCTTATACGTATTGCCACCCGCTTCCAAGATGATCAGATAACCAGGTGTCACGACAGGTGCATAGGTCTGCCCTTCCAATGGACATCCCAGACTTGAATCCTCCCATTGGACAGGCAGCGGTATGCCCACCATCTTGACTGAAGAGGGTGATATATTCAGGGCCTTTGCGAGTTCTTCAGTCGCCTTTTGGACGTATGGAGCGGGGTCGACACCAACGGCTGCCGATGTCCCAGCTTCCGCTGGCAAAGTACCACCTGGGGTGATCCCCTGGATGAGCGGCGTTGTCGTTGGAGTCAAAGCAGAGGAAGGAGGCATACCCGTAACCATAGGCAGCACCGCTATAGGTGTCTGCTGCTCAATGCATGCTCCAACTCCACAGACCACGATAATCAGCACAATGGCCAATCTAGCTCTTGAAACCATCCCCTTCTCTATTCCTTTTCCTGACCAAAGTTGATCAGAGGCTCATTCGCTCTCCGTCGACATCCCGGTTGGTGCCGGGCCTGCAACTGGAGTCTTGGTCGAGCAGTACAAACCATAACATAGGACAGGAAACACAATTCACCTCAAACTATCCGGCTAGCATCTCTTACCTGCCCAGGACAACCAATGCAGAACTACATGCAAAGAGAGCTCAAACCCATTCCACCAGATCGTTCAGTCGTCGTCCTCTAGAAGCATATCACCGGTCTGGGCTTTGACCAGACGGTCTACATCCTCAGCTTGGACATTCAAGACACTGATTAGCTTCTTGCGGCTATCAACCCCAGCAACGATCTCGACATCAGACAGATCGACATGGAGAAACTCTGCCAGGAAAGCGATCAATTCTTCATTGGCCTGTCCCTCGACCGGAGGAGACATCAGGCGAATTTTGATCGTTCCATCTTCCTGGATCCCCACAATCTCTGTCTTGGTTGCCTTGGGAACAATCTTGACAGTAAATGCTGCACCCCGCGAAGCGTCAGTGATGTTAAAATTCCGCAGATCGCGCATGACACACCTTTTCCGATCTTAAGATGGTAGCATTATGCCTGAATCACAACCCTGCTGTCAGTATACTCAAAGCTTGCTGGAGCGCAATAATTAGTATGAAAGCCACCAGTGTACTGAAATCGATCATCCCTACCGGAGGTAGTATTGAGCGGATCGGCTCAAGAAGGGGTTCTGTCATGCTATACAAGAACCGCGCAATTGGGTTGGTAAAAGGATCGATGCGCAGCCAGGAAAACAGCACACGCATAAGCAAGAGGAAGGAATACAGTGTCAGGAGGAAATTGATCGTCTCGATAATTGTTCTCACAGATTGCCTTAGCTCCTTTGTTGTTAGCCGTAGTCTAACTTCGGGTGTCACGCTCGCCAAAAAGTACTGTGTCCAGGTGCACTATCGTCGCTCCTTCTCCTATAGCAACCTTGAAGTCACCTCTCTTGGCTTCGAGCATCAGACCACCTTGAAATCGCATATCCCTCTTTGCTCTCCTTCCCGCTGAGATTGACCTCAAGCAGTTCATCGAGGGTACATCTGCTGATTGGCTGAGTTTTTTAGCCGATCAACCAAATGCCTCCGAGAGAACAGAGAGATAACACCCACAGCCTTGCAGCTCTGTATATAACCGATCATGTGTCGGTTCGCCGACTCAGGCAGAAGCTGATCTGCCTATGCAACCTTGCTTTTAGCTTCCTCTACGCGATTCTCACCGAAATGTCTCAGTCATTATCTACCCAGTTTCAGCACTGCACCAAAACGTCCGGTTCGCCCCTTTTCTGCCCGATGCGAGTAGAATTCGTGCGTGTTACAAGCAGTGCAGATGCAGGCCATCTCGATCTGCTCCACACCGGCCGAGCGCAGCGCCTGTGCATTGGCAGCCCACAGATCGAGACGATCACCGCCACCATTGGTAGATGGCAGCACGAGATGCTTCGCATCGCCAAAAGCCTCCTGAACCTCTGCAACCACCTCCGTGCCAACCTCATAGCAACATGGCCCAATCGAGGGGCCAATACCAACAATGATATCCTGAGGGCGGCAGCCATAAGTCTCGCTCATGGCCTGAACAGTCACGGGACCGATACCGGAAAGCGTCCCACGCCAGCCCGCATGAGCTAACCCGGCAATCCGGTTGATAGGATCGAAGAAGAGCAGAGGAACACAATCGGCAAAACGCATCACCAACGGCACACCATGCTCTGCGGTGATAATGGCATCAGCCTTGGGTGGGGGCCAGACCGGTACTTCATCCCGGCGGGCAACCAGAACATCGATGCCATGCACCTGCCAGGTGGTGCGGGTGTCAGGCTCAGAGAAAGCCATCGCCGATGCCATGCGCTCCCGATTGGCTCGGACACGGGCAGGGTCATCGCCCACAGTCGAGCCGACGTTCAGTGTATCGAACGGGGCTTCACTGATCCCCCCCAGCCGGGTAAACAGGCCATGATTGATAGCTGAGTGGTCAGACAAGGTCTCAAACTGGTAGAACACCAGACCGTCATGAGTAGTACGCCGCATAAGATAAAGTCTAGCATATCCGGTTGGAGGCAACCAAGTTTCGCGCCGGATGGGCAAGTAGATGAGATTGTGCTGTGTAAAGCCGCCGATTGAGATCTGCCCAAGGTAGTTTCCTAATTGGCACCTGGAGACCCTGCTAGGAAGATCGGCCATTTCGGTCAAAAGTATGTCTACATTGGAGCACGACACTTCCTAAAAGAAACCTTCAGGATCTTCCTCTGAACGTTTTTCCCCACTACTCCGCATAGATACGAAATATTCTCGGCATGCTCGAGAAGCCATCCGATAGACGAGCCAGGTTTGTCGCGGTGCATCTCGGGTTACAAGAGGATAGCATGGTTGATCGTTGAGCGGCGCAGAACCTCACCCCCTGCAACGGTGGCTGATAGCCACGTCGGCGACATCCCCCTCTCCGCCGAGCGGAGAGGGGACGCAGCAGATCGCCTATCGCGCTGCTATGCTTCTCAGGGGTGAGGTTGTGAGCGCCAAACCAGGCTTGACCGGCTTCTCCACGTTATTTCCGGGTGCTACCGATGCGTTAGAATTAGTCAAAATCCATTTTGGATTAGTCGAGACACGACCAGAGCTTACCTCCCTCATCCCTATCGAACTGGCATCCCAGACGCCTCTGATTATAATCGTTAGCAGGAATAAGGATGCAGATGGACACCATTTTGGAATCTGAAACACATCTTTCGGAACTCAATCTACTCTATAACCTGGGCAAAACTTTCAGCGCTGTGTTAGATCTTTCAGAGTTGCTGGTAGACATCGTCGATGCAGCTGTGACACTGGCGCATGCTAATGAAGGACTCTTGATCCTGACTGAGCCCGACTCAGACCGCCTGATCCTGAAAGCCGAGCGGCAAGCCGGCGATGACATCGCCCGAGCCCTGGATCAAGTCACTGAGGATACCCTCGCTTCCCACGTGCTGGCCCACGGGATGCCCTTGCTGCTCAACGCCGGCGATCCTCTATCCACCGATGGAGATGAGACGATCACCACTCGATCACTGGTATATGTGCCTCTCATCACCAAAGGGCGTACCATCGGTATTCTTGGTGTAGCAGACAAGGCTGGTAACGCCGTTTTCAATACCCACGACCTAGATATGTTGGCCGGTTTGGGCGGATATGCAGCCATCGCCATCGAGAACGCCCGTCTGTACCATCAGGCTCTCGACCGTACGCTGGAACTGAGTCTGCTGGTCGAATCGGCCAATGCACTCTCCTGGTCCCTCGATCTGGGACGTGTGCTTGACGCTATTGCACGGCATATGATGCGCAGCTTACAAGCGCACTGGTGTATTATCTCTGACTGGAGACCAGAAACAAACACCATCGGCAGATTGGCCGAGCACAGGCTGGCGCTGTGGCCTCCCGACAAGGGCCTCCAGATCGACATACAAACGTTCCCCATCCACAGTCATGTTCTGGCCAGCGCAGGTGTCGCGACAGCCTACGCCAGTGAGGGCTGGCTGGCACAATTAGGATACCGCCGCATGTTGGTCATTCCCATTCGTCACAATGGGTATGTAGTTGGCCTGGCCGAGATTTCCAATCTGCACGAAGACCAATCGTTCACGTCCGCGCAGATCAACCTGTGCCTGCGGCGGATTCTCGATCTGGGCGCGCAAATTAGAGACTATCGTGTTGGCTATTCAGAAAATTACCTTCTGGAAGCAGGCCGTATGCTGATCAGCGCTGCGGGAGCAGACTGGTGTTCCATTTACAGTTGTGGAAATGAGCCCGACACCCTTATAAGAATGCTGGACTACGGCTCAGGTATCTGGGTCAAGGAACCCGGCCCCATCCTTGAAGGAGATGATTTCCCTACGCTGCACATCGTCCTGCAAGAACAGCGTATCGGAGAGCTGCAAAGCACCGACCCCGAACTTGATGATGCAGAGAAAGCACTTTTCGAGAACATCGGTGATGGCTCGCTGCTGCTGCTACCATTAGTGGTTAAAGGAAAAACAGTCGGTCTGGTACAACTCTACGATCTACATCCGGACCGCCACTTCTCCGACCGCGAGATAGGATTGGCACGGGCATTGGCTAATCAGGCGGCCGTGGCATTGGAAAATGCCCACCTGGTACAGGACTTGCAGGACAGCCTGGACGAACTCAAGGCCATGCAGAGCCATCTGGTTCGAGCGGCCCGTCTTTCGGCTCTCGGTGAGCTGGCGGCCATGATCGCTCACCAGATCAACAATCCCTTAACTACCATCCTTGGCGATGCCGATATCCTGGTTCAGGATATTCCCACCGATGATCCTGCCTACGAATCGGCACTGGCAATCAGACGAGCAGGAGCACGAGCCAAGCAGGTTGTCGAGCGCATGCTCAACATGGCCCGCTACGAGGACGAAGCCAGACCACTGGATGTCAACCACACCGTCCATGAGGCCATCGAGCTGGTTGGGGCACAAATCAAGCAGCTCGGGATCAAGCTTGAAGTCGACCTGGCACTACAACTACCCCCTATCCAATCTGTACCCGGTCAGCTGGAGGACATCTGGATGAATTTGCTCTCCAACGCTCGGGACGCTGTTATCGCCAAGTCCAATGGTACAGGATGTATCCACATTCAGTCCGGACTGGTAAAAGACAAGAAACAGGTTGAGATCAGCGTGCAAGATGATGGAGACGGTATTGAGGCTGATGACCTACCGCTGATTTTTGACCCCTTCTTTACAACCAAACCGCGAGGCAAAGGGACAGGCTTGGGGCTGTATATTTGTCGCCAGATCGTGCAAGAACATAGTGGTGAAATTGATGTCACCAGTACGCCAGGGGAAGGAACATGTGTAACCGTCCGTCTTCCTGCTATCGTTACCCTGCAAAAGGAGCAAAAGCATGGCCTACATCCTGGTAGTAGATGACGACGCTGAAGTATTAGGCACAGTGTGGCGAGCCTTGAGCCGTGATGGGCACGAGGTTATTCTGGCAGAATCGGCCGAGCAAGCACGTGAACGAATCGCCCAATCCCGCCCTGATTTGCTGGTATTGGACATCATGATGCCTGAGCAGGACGGCCTACAATTTTGCCAGGAGCTGCGCCAGCAGAAGCAATACAGGACTCTACCTGTTTTGTTCTTGAGCGCTCGCTGGCGCACAGACGATATCGTCCGTGGCCTGGATGTGGGAGGAGATGATTATCTGACCAAGCCCTTTGAACTAAAGGAGCTGAGCGCACGAGTGCGCGCGATCCTCCGCCGCGCACCCAATCCTCAAGATCAAAACACCATCCTCAGCATCGGTGAATTGGTGCTTGATCCCAAAACGTTTCAGGTTTCGACGTCGCGTCACGATAATGTCCAGCTCACCTCGACCGAGTATCGACTGTTACATTACTTGATGTCTGCACCCAACCGCGCTCACTCAGTACGCGATTTACTGGATGCGGTATGGCAGTATCCCAGCGGCGCCGGTGATCCTGACCTGGTACGCGCTCATATCCGCAATCTGCGAGCTAAGCTGGAGCCGGACAGCCGTTATCCGGTCTATATCCATACCATCCACGGGGTAGGATATATGGTTAAGGGATGAGAAGCAAAAGCGAGGCTTGTCCCCTGACTTGGGCATCTACAAGGAGTATTCCTACCAATTGATTTCCGGACAGATTACAAAATCAAAAAAACGACAGGAGAAGGAAAATGAGTGAGGTTATCCATACACCCTGGCCGCACGACCATACTCCCACCGAGACCGAGCTGCGCCAGCTGATGCAATCGGAGGGACTGAAGCCAACTCGATGGACAAACACCAGCGGGGATCGTTATATGGTCCACAGCCACGACTATCACAAGATTGTTTATTGCATTGAAGGCGGAATCTGGTTCACCCTCACCGACGAAGGCGATCGGACTGTTGAGCTGGAACCGGGCGACCGGATTGACATCCCCCCCGGCGTACGGCACGGAGCTATGGCTGGGCCGGAAGGTGTATCGTGTCTGGAAGGCCATCGCGAGAAGTAACCCATTGATAGTTGATCGGTAGTGCTCATTGGCAAGTTCTCAATGAACAGCTTAAAGCTGTTCATCAATCGTCAATCTCGTCCCGCCTACCTGCTTTTGGCGCCCTTCATCTATCGTCACAACCACCTGCGCCTGCAATTGTTATCAATTGTAAGGCGCTATTTGGAGTGTAAGCCGCTACAATAAGATATGTATTGCAATCAGGAGGAGATTGCATCTCATATATAATCAGATAGAGCGGAGCCGAGGACAAGCCACATCTGCACCTCAAATCGAAGGTTAGGGAGATACATCGTGGCTGTCAACATCCAGAACAACCAAAATTCACCCGCCACTCCCCGTTTGCTGAAAGCACTACGGGAGAAAGACAGTGAGGCGCGTAGAATCGCCGCTGAAACTCTGGGCCGAACGGCCGATCCGCGTGCCGTTCCCGGCCTGTTGCAGGCCCTCCAGGACACGGACGGTCAGGTGCGCTGGGCAGCCGCTCATTCGCTAGGCTGGCTTGGAGATCCGCAGGCCTTACCGGGCCTGCTGGGAGCACTCTACGATCCGGACAGCGAAGTGCGGTTGGTTGCGATCATGTCGCTGGGCTGGATAGCCGACGTGCGCGCCGTATCCGGCCTGCTCAGAGCCCTGATAGACGATGATCGGGCTGTGCGAGGAGCTGCTACCAATGTCCTCAGCGAGCTGGGAGCCGCGGCCGTTCCCTACCTGCTCGATGCACTGCGCAGTGAAGATCGAACAGTCCGCCGGGCAGCCACAAATGCTCTCGGCCAAATGGGCAGGCCCGCCATTTCCAGCCTGCTCGCTACTCTTCGCGATCCGGACTACGATGTTCGCCGAGGAGCGGCCACTGCACTGGCAGAAATCGGCGAGAGCGCCATACCCGGGCTGACCGCTGCGCTTGATACGGATGAAGCACCAACCCGGCAAATCATCACCAACACACTGGGCGAAATTGGCGAAGCAGCCATTCCGCAGCTGCTGGCAATTCTCCACGACCGCGAACCAGGCGTTCGCCAATCAGCTGTGAACGCCCTGGAGTCAATTGGGGAGTCTGCGGTGCCTGGCCTGATCGAGATGGTGTCCGTCCCAGAAGCAGATGTACGGCTGGCCGCAGTTCAGACCCTGAGAAAGATCGGCGGCGAGCATACACTGCCAGGGTTACTCATAGCCCTTCAGGACGAGGATGCCAATACGCGTATGGAAGCTGTTATCGCCCTAGGGCCAGTAGCCGGACCCGAGCATTTGCCATACCTGATTGAGGCCCTTAAAGAGGATGACGAGACTGTCCGTCATGAGATCATCAAGGTCATGAAGCAAATGGGTGACACTGTGGTTCCCGGACTGCTCGATGTCTTACTGGGCAATGACCATGCCCTGCGCGTTCCGGCAGCGTATGCTTTGGGTGTCATCGGCAATGCAACAGCGGTCTTGGGGCTACTCAAGGCCATGCGTGACGACGATTGGATGGTACGCTGGGCGGCCGCCAGAGCACTGGGAGAAATCGGTGACGCCACCGCCGTGCCCGGCCTTCTCAAGACGCTACACGACATCGACAGCGGCGTACGAATGGAAGCCGCCAGGGCACTCGGTGCCATTGGCGAACCAGCGGTGTCAGGACTGCTGCAAGCTGTAAGTAACTCTGATGAGAATGTTTGTTGGGCAGCATCTGTTGGTCTGGCCGAGATCAACAAAACAGCTATGCCGATGCTGCTTGAGGCCTTAGAGCAAGCCGATCCGGAACTACGCCTGGCTACCTCGCGTGCACTGCGCAGAATTAAAGAAACTCGCATTGTAACAACACTGCCAGAGGAGCTAAACAGTGAGATCCATATGATGGCCCGCGCAACTGCCGGGGACTAACCCAGTACCAAGAAAAGATAGATAAGAATAGACAACGGGGCGCAGGAGATTGCGCCTCTTTTTGCTGTCTATGGCTCTTGGCCAAGCGGCAGTGTGGCGGGAACAGATTCTCCCCGGTTGAAAGCATGGACAAACCGGCGGATAGCCTCACTGTTGGGCAGTAAACGCTCATGTCCATAGTGATCTGTAACAGACACCACCATATCCCCTTCGATAGTGATAGTCTCAATATCATCTGAGTCAATTTGGCGTCCAAGACACATCAAGGGAGAAAATTCCGCCGGACTGAGATCAGTTAGCACTGAGTCTCGCAGCGAGCTCACCAGGTCAGGGAAAGAGGTCAAGGGCTGCGGGGCAAATACCTGCTCGCGTATAGCAGCAATCACCTGCGTCTGACGCTCAATCCGCCCCAGGTCACTACTGTTGTCTGGACGAAACCGGGCATAGGACAAAGCTGTTTTGCCGTCCATATGCTGCCAACCAGCAGGGAAGCGAAACCCGTCAGGAGCATCGAATGGTTCTGTCAGGTAGAGATCGATTCCACCAATCGCATCGACCCCTTCTTCGAAGGCGGCAAAGGAAACAATGACATAGTGGTCGACTTGTAGACCGAAGTTCAACGCCAACGTCTGAGCCAACAGACTTGGCCCGCCGCCAGGAACGGCATAGTGCTGGCCATAAGTGTAGGCAGTTTTGAGACGGTTGTTGACAATGCCCTGGGCTTCCAGACCCGGTATAGGCACCCACAGATCACGAGGAACGGCCAGCAGGACGACAGAGCGCGAAACAAAGTCTATGCGAGCAATACGGATCACATCTGCAAAACCAGTGGCAAAATCGCTCGAAGGGGCATCGCTGCCGACCAGCAAAAGCATCATGACAGGAGGACCGCCACAAACCGGTTTGCCGGCAGGGGTAGGCATTGGATCAACTACTACAGGCTCTCCGGTAGACTCCAGAGCAACCAAATCTGGCCCCATAGAGCGTTCCCAGTTCAAGGCAACGACGATCAGAATGATGCTGAGCCCCACCGCAACTATCCCAAGCCCAATTAGACCCGCTCGGAGACCATAGTACAGCAGCGATAGTTTGCCTCTTCTATCTGGCACTCGACCTGCCAGCAAAGAAGCTGAAGATGTCCCAAACGATCTATCAGGCATGCCGCAGGGCTCATGCGCTCGTACTCCCTCAAGCATCTCAACTGCCCGAGCAGCTGCGTGACGCACACCTTCATCAGGATCTTGTCGTGCAGCGCACAGGTTGGGCAGCACGCATTTGTCACCTAAACATCCCAGCGACCAGGCCGCTGCCCGACGGGTATCAGCATGCGTGTCCTGTAGTGCTTCCAATAAACCGCCTGCCGCCCGCTTGTGTCCGATTTGCCCCAGTGACCAAGCCGCTGCCTGACGCACATTTGGCTGGGGATCGCGCAGGCTAACCAGCAGTGCCGATACGGCAGCAACATCCGCAATGCGTCCGAGAGATGTTACCGCAACCTGCCTGACAAGAGGCTCCTTATGGCTCAGAGCGGACAGCAGCTCCGGCACGGTCTGCGAATCACCCAGGCGCCCCAACGTCTCAAGGTAGGCAACCAACTGGCTCAGTTCGAGATCGCTGCCATGCATGTCACCATCTGCCTTAAGCTTAATATCAGCTGACTTTTGCTATCCAACCAGAGAATCTACCTGAGCAGCCCCTTGGCCCTGTTAGTTTGATAGGGAAATAAATCATCAGGAACTTGTTGCCCCGCCCCTTTAACAATGTACCTGGCACAAGTGCTCCGATCATTCCGGCAGTATTTCATTTTCATGACTGCGGCTGCTGTTGGAGCATTCGTCATTCTATCATTGAAAAATGGGCAATCCTGAAGATACTCGCATTCCATACTTGCAACTCCTTTGAAGGTATTACGGAGTACCGATTCACAAACTATGTTCATTCCCAAAGACAAGCATCTTGCTCATGGCCCACTCTCTTGAAAATAGTGATGAGTTAAGGCTCTATATGAGCCTCTTGCTCTCACGAGATTCAATCGAGCACACCCTCACCCATCCTGTCATTCCCGCGAAAGCGGGAATCCATACGCCACAATCACCTGCCGCTATTTTCATCCCCTATGGTGCGAATTTTGATCATCGGCAACTTCCTTGAAAATAGGCCTGAGCCATGAGGGCTGAGGTATGAGTTAAAAGCTCTACATGCATCTATTATGCAGCTTGCCATACTTTCGCTACTCCTATCATTCCCGCGAAAGCGGGAATCCATAATACCGACAAGCCGCTGCTATTTTCATCTCTTTGTGGTGGGGCCCGCCCTATGGACAGCTCCTCTGAAAGCAGTGATGAACTGATCGCCTACTATAGTTAGAGCTCAAGCAGGCCTGAGCCACACCGTTTTCGTTAGCAGTATCCCCACCTCGCGATCAAACACACTACAGAGATGATAGATCATCATCAGAGACTGTGGACCCTTAGGCAGTAGGCTTCCCTCCACCAGCCCCTCCCAAGGGAACGTCCCAATCGGGAGGCGGAACTGATCGAGCCACCGAGGCCTCACGAGACCGCGAACGGCGCGTCACAAAAACAATCCCCAAAGCTACACCGGAGAACAGCAGCGAAATCAGACAGGCCGAGGGTGCCAGCACCCGGAACGGGATATTGCTCAAGAAAGGCAATACAAATCGACCTGCCTGCCTTGGAGCAAGTGCGCAGCCCGCACTACAAGAAAGATCATCCGACTGGGCGACATCGAAACAAATCGAATCGCCCTCTGAACGGCCCGATATTTCATGAATCTGGCACGCCCCGTCAATAGAGCAATCCACCAAGACGATGTTCGAAATATCCTCTTGGGAAGCCCTCAGCAGACCCTGATAGATAGGAATACAAAGCTGTCCCAAAGGCGGCACCTCACACACATAAATCTCCCTGTTATCCGTTCGCTCCGGGACAAACACCTCTGGAGAGACTGCGCCATCATATCCTTTCTGCCATGCCTGTGCACGCGACTCATAGGCTACCAGATCACACCCAGGCAGCATAATCACACCGACGCTCTCTGCCTCAGATGGGGTTAGCGTCTGTGCTGGGGTCTCAGAAGGAGTGGGTGACTCCTCTTCTTCAGGCGTTGGGGTAACAGAAGACGTTGATGTACAAGTTGGAGTTCGGGTAGCTTGTGGGGTTCGAGTTGGTATAAAGGTCAATGTGACGGCACAGTCCTCCGGGCAAGTGGCGGCACTCTCCCCCATATAAGGATCGCAGATACCATCCCCACACCCTCCCTGGAGATTAACTGCATCCTCACCAACACACATCAAATCACAGTTTTCCGTCACAGCACCCGACGCGGAAGCAGCGATAGTTGTAGCTGCGGTCAGGGCCAGGAAAAGGATGACCCCCAATGAAACTAACACTATCCTTGTCGATCTAAGTAATAACATCTTACAACCTCCTGCTCTACCGGATATGCAACCTACCGTTCACAGTTCTTAGTTAACGCGGTTTACAATTTCTTCCTTATGACTGGCCATGAGGTGTCAGCTATGGTGTCATGTCTACCGGTTAAAAATCCCCTTCTCCAGCTCATTCCGCAATATCGAAGGTGAAGGTGACATGTCTTGCCGTACGTGATAGCCGGGCACAACCTTCTTCAGCATGTCTCGAACGCGCTTGACATCCACCTCAGCAGCAGCCGACAAAAGCTGCTCAACCACAGCCACAACATCCCCTTCAGGAAGGCCATTCTGACGAGCAACAAATATCTTGGGTTGGCTGGAGCGAACCATACCCTCACGAGGATCGAATAATTCCTCATATAATTTCTCACCAGGACGGATCTGGGCGAATTTCACCTCGATATCCTCGTCAGGAACCAGTCCGGAAAGCTCGATCAGGTCACGAGCGAGCGTGATGATCTTTACCGGCTCCCCCATGTCGAGGACGTATACCACGCCGTTCTCGCCCAGCCCACCGGCCTCAAGCACCAATTGAGATGCCTCTGGGATAGTCATAAAGTAGCGAGTCATATCAGGATCGGTGACGGTAACCGGACCACCACACCGAATCTGCTCCTGGAATAGCGGAACCACACTGCCCCGGCTGCCCAGAACATTTCCAAAACGAACTGAGGCAAAGATATGGCCCTCCGGAACCTGCTGCGAAGCCCATTGAACCAAGTATTCTGCGATTCGTTTCGAAGCCCCCATTACAGAAGTGGGATTGACAGCCTTGTCGGTAGATATGTTGATAAAACGTGTGACACCATAGTCAAGAGCGGCGTCAACCAGGTTCTTGGTACCGCCTACATTATTGAGTATTGCCTCATCTGGGTTCATCTCCATCAGTGGGACATGCTTGTGAGCCGCTGCATGAAAGATAACACCAGGACGATAATGCTCAACGACATGGGCAATCTTCCGCCTTGATTGGAGGTTGGCTATAACTGTGCTGTAGCTCAATTCCGGCCAGGAGCGGTCCAGCTCGCGCTCCAGCTTATACAAGCTGTGCTCTCCGTGCCCGAGCAAAACAACCCGTGTAGGATGAAAACGGGCGATCTGCCGCACCAATTCTGAGCCAATAGAGCCCCCTGCCCCGGTAATGAGGATGACACGGTCATCCAGATAACCGGCAATTTCTTCCAGATTCAGACTCACCGGTTCGCGCCGCAAGAGATCCTCCAGACGTACTTCGCGGATCTGGGATATCGATACTCGGCCATCAATGATATCATGGACACCGGGGATAATACGGTACTTCACCTCACATTCGCGAGCCAGATCGACCACCCTGCGAATCACCGACCCGGGAGCTGACGGCATGGCGATCAAAACCTCATTTACGCCGAAGCGCCTGACCACTTCAGGCAAATCATCTATCTTGCCCCACACCTCTACCCCCATCAGGGTCGTTCCCTGTTTGGAAGGTTCATCATCGAGAATGCCTATAGGCTTGCGAGCTGACTCTGGGTGTGCCAGCATCTCCCGCACGATCATCGCTCCGGCATCCCCGGCACCAACCACCAACACTTTCAGTGTTTTCCCGGTCATGCTGAGCCTCATCTGGCCCTCATACCACAAACGAGCCGCCAAACGGACCCCTCCCAACAGGACCAATGCCAGCAGTCCTTCCAACAAAGGAATGCTACGAGGGAGAAACTCATAGTGATAGACAACAAAACCCAACGCAAGCATAATGAGCGTTGAAAAGCCCGCTCCTTGAAGTAAGAAGTAGAGATCTGATACTGCTACCCGGCGCCAGGACTGGCGGTACAGCCGAAGTAGGTAAACCAGGGCTGCCTTTATGGCCAACCCCACCAGGCTGTACTCGACAACCATCCCGACATCATACAACCAGCGATTATCCAGGCGCAGCCAGAAGGCAAGCGGAGCCGCCGTCCCCCATAAGATGAGGTCAATTACATACTTGATATATAGCCGTGTCTTGCCCGGCAGGCGATGCGGCAACAAATTCATTAGGATCGCATTCCTCCAGAAATTGAGTAGGTACACATCTTGTGGGTCCCCAGAGCAGAGACAAGCTCAGCCCCTACTCATTCAAAATTCTGGAGCAATTGTCACTGTTTTCATCCTCTATGACAAGCATCTGAGCAGGAATGACTTCCATACCCAAGAAACAACATTCACGCAGGCACGCCTTCCTCTATTGGTGATTATAAGCCCATTCACGGCGAAAAATCGGTCTGCCGACATACAAGATTGTTACAGATCGGTGGATGGCAGTGTTAACACTTGCTACGCGAATCCATTGGCGTTCTGGACATAGACTCTCGCCTGGACACCGGCATTGATACTACATACAGATCAATTCCTCGTAACTACTCAGCTACCTGGCGCTTTCTACTGTGGCCATAAGTGATGCGTAAAAGGTAGATGGGTAAACAGGTAAAACATAAGACGTGACGAGTTCACGGCCTGAGATCACAGTCGCAGCTTGAAAAGCTAAGAGCCAACAGTTGGGAGCTGAGTAGTTACAATTCCTCATAGGAAACGCTCCGAATCCTTATAGGAATTGGATCAAATCCTTACTGCAAATGATCCAATCCTTATAGGAATCAGAGCAAATCTTTATAGGAAATCAACCCAACCCTTATAGGATTTCGATCAGATCCTCACGGGGAACGAAGCAGCTCCTTACAGGAAATGGGCGAATTCAAAATCCGTTGCCGGAAAACAATCCTAACAGAGCAGTTGGTGCATGAAGATTTCCAAGACCATGAGGACAGAAGTATTTATTTGCCTGGTTAGGCACTCATCTATTAAAAGGCGCATACCCTTTGCCATCCTTTTATGCACTCAAAGCAACTTCAGGCAAGCGGATCACATTCCTCCGGTTATCACAGGCAGCATCCTCGGGCTCCTGGCCACAAAACATCTGCCGAAATTCATTTCCAGAAAGGAAGGCTACTTATCCAACTCTCTACCGTTTTCTGCTTTGCTGCCAAGGGGTTATTTCTTACGTACACTGCCAGCTATTCCACTGATGTGCTGCTCCACCGAAAGCAGTGGAATCATGGCAGATAATCGTAGGCCAAAAAAGGAGTTAGACATGGTCAAACAACGATTCTCAGATGTTCGTAAATTAATCGGCGCCATCGTTATCGTAGGATTCCTGATTGGACTAATCCTGGCATTGGTAAGCACCAACACGCCTGCCCAAGCTGCTATTGGCGCCTGCTCATCTCCAGAAGACTGTCTATCCAAAATGACCCTGGACGAAAAGATCGGCCAGATGACTCAGGCGAACCACAGCGCCCTGGACTCGCCATCGGACATCACGACTTACTACCTGGGCTCGCTCCTGAGCGGAGGTGGTGAGGGACCATACGGTTCAGGAGGTACAGCCTCGCAATGGGCCGATATGTACGATAATTACCAGAGCTATGCCGTAGCAACCCGGCTGGGCATTCCTCTGATTTATGGCGTCGATGCCGTGCATGGGCACAACAACGTTCAGGGAGCGGTCATCTTCCCTCACCACATCGGCATGGGTGCCACACGCAACACTGCTCTGGTTGAACAGGCCGAAGCAGTCACGCGGGATGAGGTACTGGGGACCGGTATGAACTGGGTGTTTGCTCCCTGCGTCGCCGTTCCACAGAATGATCGTTGGGGGCGCACATATGAAGGCTACGGTGAAGATCCGGCACTCGTATCCGCCATGGGGGCAGCATCGATCAGAGGCTTCCAGGGCTCAGGCCTGGGAACAAACACGGTCCTTGCTACAGCCAAGCACTACGTGGGTGACGGGGGGACAACCAATGGGATCGACCAGGGTGACACGCAGGTTAGTGAAGAAGTCCTGAGGGCAATCCACCTACCCCCCTATCAGAGCGCTGTTGCAAACGATGTCGGTTCTGTCATGATATCGTTCAACAGCTGGAATGGCGAGAAGCTGCACGGTCACGACTATCTGATTACCACCGTGCTGAAAGGCGAGCTTGGCTTCGATGGCATCGTCGTTTCCGACTGGGCGGGCATCGACCAGCTGCCGGGAGACTATGCCAGCGACGTACGTACGGCCATCAACGCCGGGATCGACATGGTCATGGTACCATCGGATTACAAGACCTTCATCTCGACCCTGAAGACCGAGGTCAACGCCGGCCGTATCCCTATGTCACGCATTGACAATGCAGTCCTGCGCATCCTCAACCAGAAATTTGCCTTAGGTTTGTTCACCAAGTATCAGACTGACCGTACCTATACCTCGCAGGTAGGCTCCGCTGCCCATCGCGCCGTGGCACGGCAAGCAGTACGCGAGTCGTTGGTGCTGCTCAAGAACGACGGGGTGCTGCCTCTTTCAAAGACCGACACTTACCGCATCGTGGTAGGGGGCAGCCATGTGGACAACCTGGGTTATCAGCTGGGAGGATGGTCGATATCCTGGCAAGGTGAAAGCGGCGACACAACTACCGGTACGACCTTCTGGGAAGCACTTCAGGCCGCTAAACCGCCCAACGTGACGCTTCAGAACGTCGGGATCAATACCGGCGGCAGCTTCAGCGGCGACATCGGGATCACGGTCATTGGCGAGACACCCTATGCCGAAGGAGAAGGCGACAGCTACACACTGGCGGTCAGCAGTGCCAACACCCAGCAGGTCTCAGATATTTGCTCCAAGACAACAAGGTGTATCGTCATCCTGATGTCTGGCCGGCCGCTGATCATCAACAACCAGCTAAACCAGGCCGATGCGTTTGTTGCAGCGTGGCTGCCGGGAACCGAAGGCGCAGGTATGACTGATGTGCTCTTTGGTGATTACAACTTCACGGGCAAGCTGCCGGTCACCTGGCCAAATGCCGTTTCGCAAGAGCCGATTAACGACGGCGACGGCAAAGTCGGGCTATTCCCGTTCGGGTATGGTCTCAGCTATGGAGCAACCCCTACATCGACGCCGGTACTGACACCCACTTCAACTACGCTGCCGCCGACAACACCTCCTCCGACAACATTACCACCGACCACGCCGCCACCATCATCGACCTACCAGGCAGAAGATGCCAGCCTGGGCGGCGGCGTCAGTGTGGATACGAACCACAGCGGCTACTACGGCACCGGCTTCGTCAACTTCCCGACCAGCGGCGGTTACGTCGAGTACCGGAATGTCGATGGCGGCTCTGGTGGCAGCAGGACCCTACAGTTCCGCTTCGCGCTTGGGGCGACCAGTGCCCGCACCGGGCAACTGACGATCAATGGGGCTACGCAGAACATCACCTTCCAGCCAACAGGGTCGTGGGACAGCTGGTCAACTATGGATGTGACAGCAGCACTCAACGCAGGGACATCCAACACCATCCGGCTGCAATCGACCGGACAGGACCTGGCCAACCAGGACCAGGTGGAGGTTATAGGCGGCATAACACCACCGACTGCGACGCCGGTGACCATTGTCCCGCCGACATCGACACCCGTTACTGTCATTCCACCGACATCGACCCCCGTCACGATTGTCCCTCCCACCTCGACGCCAACAACAGCACCCCCGACAAACATCCCGGGGATCTGTTCGGTTGACTATGTCATCCAGAATGACTGGGGCAGCGGGGCGACGGTGAGTGTGACGGTGAGGAACAACGGGACATCCATCATCAATGGCTGGACAATTACATGGACCTTCCCCGGCAACCAGCAGATCACCAATCTATGGAATGGCAGCTACAGCCAGTCGGGTGCATCGGTATCGGTAAGCAATGCAAACTGGAACGCAACCATAGGTGCAAACGGTGGGACAACGAGCTTTGGATTCAATCTGGTCTACAGCGGGACAAATGCCGTACCGCCAAACTTTACGCTGAATGGTACGCACTGCCAGTAGACATCCGTATCGACAGTGCCGGATGATCAAACAGCAAACCGTTTGCAGCTATTGACCTTGTGCTGATTGCTGAAACGCTAATAGCTGAGCAGCAGTACCACATAGAGACCTCCGAGTCTGTGAAGACTTCGGAGGTCTCTCTCTTGATCCCCCCACCCCAGCGGCAGCATTAGCCATAGGGTAATGCTGCTATCTTTATTACCCCAAGAGGATATAGGCGGCATTTCAAAAATGAAATTGTAGACATCTATTACACCCTGACGCTGTACATCCCTCTACTCGTTCACCTCACAAGTCTTGTCAGGGTCAAAGTACCACTCAGCGATATTCCAGGTCAGAACATCGTAGGGCCCGGGTTTGAGGCCGCAGACGTAAGAGGCGGTAGCCGCAAGGCGCGGCCGGTAGAAGAGCGGAAGCACGGGTACATCGCTGGTGAACAGCACTTGCTGCCCGGCATAGAAGCCCTGCCTTGTCACGAAATCGAAGGCCAGGTTAGCCTGCACGACGGCCAGATCAGCCTGCTCGTTGCACCAACCGGAGTAATTCTGGCCCCGATAATCGTTTTCCGCACTGGGAACGTTACTAACAGCCAGACGCTCAACCATCTGGTCGGGCTTCAGCCATCGATCCTCAAGCTCCCAGCGGTGAACAGGCTCTTTATTGATAGGATGTAGGAAGACATCCTCACCCAGCCACAGATTGATCCCAATGGGGTCAGGACGGGTGGCAGCGGCCAGCAGGGCCATATCGAAGTCACGCCGTACAATCGGACCATCATCAGCAAACATAGCTGCCGGTTCGAGGGTCTGTACCTTGAGATCGACGCCGATTTGGGCCAGATCGCTGCGCAGCTTCTCGGCGATTGGCGCTCGCAGGGCATCGGCCGTGGTGAGCAAAACAGGCGCCAACGCCACGGCTTCGCCTTCCTCCTCTGCGCCGGCTATCGTCCACTCACCGCGTTGGCAAGAGTACTCCCCCCCTTCCCCATGATACTCGCGCACCCCATCACCATCTCGATCAATCCAGCCAGCCTGCTCCAACAGCGATGCAGCAGTACCCAGGTCGACGGCATATTGCGTCGAGCCTGCATTGCTGTAGGCCCAGTGATCAGCAGGCAGCCAGCTGTCCGCCACCGAGGCTGTTCCCTGCCAGAGCTGCTCGGCAAGAGCCGGGCAGTCAAAGGCATAAGCAACAGCCTGACGGACACGGGGATCGACAAAATAGGGAGTACGTCCAAAGAGCCCAGGGTAGGTGTTAAAAGCTACGTAATCCCAGACCGGCCCTGGTTGGTAGTAACCTCGCACAGCGCCGCCGGCGCCAGCAACTGCCCAGGCCTCCAGTTGGTCGTGGGAGAGGCTATCATCCAATACCACATCGCAGCCGCCTGACTCCAGCTCCGGCATCAGTTGAGCAGGTTCGGGGATAGAGCGCAAGCGTACTGTGGAGATTAAGGGAGCGAGTGTGTAGTAAGGATTGGCCTGCAGCAAGAGCGAATCGCCGCTCTGCTCGGCGACGAAATAAGGTCCAAGCGAAGGCCCCGACAGATAAGCGTAAGGACCATAGGACTGCGCTTCAGGAGATAACTCTTTGCCCACGACGTGGGTTGGAAGCGGCGGCACCGGCGGAACATAGGGATATTCCGCTCCAGGAGCAAGTGTGGCAAACACCACCATGGCGTCACCCTCCTGTGCCTCCAATACATCGAAGGCCGGATCGGAAGACGCTGGAGGAAGCTGCAGCCCCAGCAAAGCATCGGCGGTCTTGAAAGGCTCACCGTCAGACCAGACCAAATCGGTCCGATAATAGAGGATGACAGAAAGCGACCCGTCTTCGTTGCGGCGTAAGGTATCATCAGCCTCATTGGGCAATATGGTCAACAAGCCATCTGCCTCAGCAGTATAACCCTCACCGTAAACAGCGGCTGGAGGCCAGAGCATCTGACCAATCACCCGGCCCAGATAGGAGGTAGACAGAACAGCAGGATCCAGCCGGCTGCTGCTACAAATCACCAGCTCAGGCTTGTAAGGTGTGGGAGAAGCAGTCGGGCTGGGTTCAGCGGTGGACCCTTCAGAAGTTGCTGTAGGAGAAGAGGTAGGTGTTGGACCGCAGGATGCCAGGAGCATCCCAACAATCACGCCGCAGAACAATATATTTGATATTTGATATTTGATATTTGACATTGGCGTATAGCTTATGGCTGATAGAATAGAAGCTAGACCGCAGTGAATGACAAGTTGTAGACTGATTGCCTATCGATTGAGAAGTTGTCGTTCCAGTGTCACGATTTGCTGTTCAATCGTCAAGCTCAAGGAACTATGAAATGTCTTTCAAACGCTGACCGTATTGTGCCTTGTAGTATTGCTGGTACTCGCCGCTCTTGATCTTGCGCCACCACCACTCGTTCGATTTATACCATTCCACAGTGCACTTGAGCGCCTCTTCGAAGCTGACCTCAGGCTTCCACCCCAGCTGGCGGGTCTTGGTATTATCAAGGGCATAGCGACGGTCGTGACCGGGGCGATCTTCAACAGGGCGAATCAGCGACTGCGGCTTACCAAGCAGCTCCAACAACATGTAAACAACATCGATATTATGCCGCTCATTCTCGCCGCCCACGTTATAGGCTTCGCCGGGCTGGCCGTGCCGAAGCACCGCATCGATCCCGGCACAGTGATCGTCCACATACAGCCAGTCACGCACCTGTTTGCCATCACCATAGAGAGGCAGCGGCTGATCCTCCAGTGCATTAGTGATGAAAAGCGGCAGCACCTTTTCAGGATATTGGTAGGGGCCAAAAGTATTGCTGCCCCGTGTGACAACCGTATTCATTCCATAAGTCACATGATAAGCACGGGCCATCAGGTCGCCACTGGCTTTGCTGGCTGCATAAGGACTGTTGGGCTCAAGAGGATCGCCCTCTCGAAAGGCCCCTTGAGGGATCGAGCCGTAAACCTCATCGGTGCTCACCTGCAAGAAACGCTCGACACCATACTTGCGGCTCTCTTCCAGCAAGACGTACACCCCCATCGTGTTGGTGTGAATAAAGGCATCGGGATCGAGGATGCTGCGATCTACGTGCGTTTCAGCAGCAAAATTAACCACCGTATCAATGCGATTGAACTCAAGGGCACGGGCTACCGGGCCATGCTCCGCGATATCCCCCTGGAGGAATTTATAGCGCTCATCCTGCGAGACAGACTCCAGGTTATCACGATTGCCGGCATAAGTGAGTTTGTCATAAACGACCACATGGATGTCGGGATACTTCTTGAGCATATACCGCACAAAATTGCTCCCGATAAATCCTGCGCCTCCACAGACAAGTAGGTTCTTCATCAGTTATCCCTCAAGATCTTTCTGATTTGTAGAGGGGATTGTAACCAGAAAAGAGTCAATTGGCACAACATCTGACTTGATGATGTGAGCCATCGACTGAGTTCAATGCTTGGCTGAATATTCGCGAAGGACGACACAGAAGAGACAGATTTATTCCAATACCATGGTCAAGCGGCGGCATTCAAGAAATCTCGAATGTCTCAGTGCTGACATTCCCACGAGACTTGGACAGGATCGCATCATGGGCAAGCTATCGACGCGACTTTGGAAGTCTCCCCGCCTTTTTTTGCTCATCGCCCATCATTCGTCACGCCATTGAGACAGGCTGGGAGCCAGATTGTGAATTCCGCTCCCTCCCCTGGCACTCCCGTGCTGTTAAGTTCCAGCTTCCCCTGATGGCGCTCAACGATTTCTGCAGCAAGTGACAACCCTAACCCTGTCCCGGCAACGCCTGATTTGCGACCTGCCTTACCCCGGAAGAATCTCTCAAACAGCCGATCCTGCTCCTCCGGATCTATGCCGGGACCATTATCCCAGACACTAATACCACATTGACCGTCATCTCCAGATACAGTAACGCCAACGCTGCCGCCTTCCGGTGTATAACTCATGGCATTGGTCAGAAGAACGCTCAATGCCTGACCCAGAAGCCCTTTGTCAGCCATAACCACTGACCTACCGGCACCTGCTGTAAATGACAATGTCAACTCGCGTTCCTGGGCCAACAGTTTGCGATCCTCAACATATTGAGAGCCCAATTCATTGAGATCCACCGGTGCAAGCTTCAATTCTGCCCGGTCCTGATCGAGCCGGGAAAGCAGCAGCAAATCCTCGATCAGATGGCTCAAACGATCGATTTCCCGGGCTAGCATATCAAGATATCTTTGTCCTTTTTCCGGTTTGAGCGATAACAGCCGATGATAGAGCTTGATACTGGTGATCGGTGTTCGCAGCTCATGCGACACATTTGAAACAAATTCATCTTTGACCTGACTGAGGATCTTCAGGTTTTCATTGGCCAATTGGAGTTCCCTGGTGCGTTCTTCAACGCGCTCTTCCAGTTCAGCTGCATGCCGCCGAACCTGGTCGTAAAGCCGGGTTTGTTGGATAGCAATTGCCAGCTGAGTTGCTATCTCGCGGACAATCTCGATTTGCTCGCTGCTGGCTGCTGTTGGCTTGGCGGAACCCAGACTGATGAAGCCAAGCAAATCGTCCTGAAAAACCAGAGGAACTATCGAGGCGAAATGCATCTCTGTGTCGGCCAGCTTGCTCAATTCCGGCCACGTCTGCGCCAGAGATGGCACATCCTCCAACTGTACAACTTCTCCCTGACGAAGAGAGTTCAACACTTCCAGAGCTGCTTCGTGCTGTTTCAACGGGAATCTAGCCCCTGCCTGAATTTCCATTTGATCATCGATGTCTGTAACAAAAAGGATGGCATTAAGCGAATCGGCTTCCAGCATGGCAACGCTGGCTGCCAGGCAGGGTATCAGCTGTCGAATATGATCCAATGCAGCTTGGGCGATCTCTTCCACCGACCGGGCAGACAAAATAGCCTGATCGATCTTGTGCAGGGTGCTCAGCCGCTCAGCGTAGCGATGCAGCGCCTCCTCAGCCGTCTTACGCTCGGTGATGTCATGGGCTACTACTGTAACTTTGCGCCTGTCATTTTCCCCTGTAATTCGCGAACGCAATATCACCCAGAACTCTCGCCCGTCCTTACCTCGTATTTTGTATTCAGCCGAATCGGGAATAGCCTCACCTTGTCGAATGCTGGTCAGGAGAGCCAGCAAAATCGATTGGTTGTCTCGTGTCAGCAAATCCAGCGGTCTGAGATCCAGAAATTCCTCTCTCGTATATCCTGTATATTCACACATAACCTCGTTGACACTGGTGAATTGGACCTTCTCCAGATCGATTTCAAAGATGCCGGATGGCGCATTCTCGACAAGCAAACGGTATTTTTCTTCACTTGCCCGCAGTGCCTCCTCGGCCTGGCGATGGGCACGGCGAATCTTGGCTTCTTGCAGCTCACGCCGGACGGCCGGAACCAGGCGTGTCAGGTTGTTCTTCATCAGATAGTCATGAGCTCCGGCCCGCATAGCAGATACCGCGATCTCTTCACCTATAGTGCCGGAAACCAGAATGAATGGAATATCCCGGCCGGTCCCCTGACAGAGTCTCAAGGCCGACAACCCATCGAACCCCGGCATGCTGTAGTCCGAAATGACAATGTCCCACTCTCCTTCTGAGAGGGCCGCTTGAATGTCATGCCCGTTATCTACTCGTCGATACTGTGGATCGTAGCCGCCTTTACGCAGAATACGCAGCAACAGCATCGCATCATCTTCGGCATCTTCAACAATCAAGACCCGCAAAAGGGTGCCCATCTGACACCTCTCATGCCCCAGGGGGAAGCTGATTAAGTAACAGCCAGTATAGACTTAGCTGCTGCACCGCATCGGCAAACTGCGCAAAGTCGACTGGTTTGCGAATGTAGCTATTGGCCCCCAGCTCGTAGCTTTCCACGATGTCTCTTTCTTCATCGGAAGATGTGAGAATCACCACCGGCAACAACCTGGTCCGTTCATCAGCACGCAGCCGCCGTAGAACCTCCATCCCATCCAGGCGAGGCAACTTCAGGTCAAGCAGGATAACCTGTGGCATGACGCTCACGTCACGACCCTCATGTGCTCCCTCCCCAAACAGGTAGTCCAGTGCCTCAACACCATCATGGGCAACGACGATCTGGTTAAGAATATGATGCTTCTCCAGTGCGCGCCTGATCAGCAATTCATCGTCCGGGTTATCCTCCACAAGGAAGATCGTTTTGTTCTGCATCATACCGGCTCCCCATCTCATCCCAGCGTAAAGTAGAAAGTGGCTCCTTCGCCGATGACAGCCTCGGCCCAGATACGCCCACCATGCCGGTGGACGATGCGCAGCACTGTTGCCAACCCAATCCCAGTCCCTTCATATTCTCTCACACTGTGGAGGCGTTGAAAAGCACCAAACAGTTTGTGAGCATACCGCATGTCAAATCCGGCTCCATTGTCTTTAACAACATAGACTCTTTCGTCATCCTGTACTTTCTCGTAAAACTGTATCATGGCTTTAGTCGCCTTCGCCGTGAACTTCCAGGCATTTTTTAACAAGTTGTTCAGCATGATGCGAAGCAGGTTCGGATCGCCTCGCACAGTCACGCCCTCCGCAATAACAAACTCGACATCGCGATCCGGTTCTGTCTGCTGCAATTCGTCTGCGATATCTTTCGCCAAGACACTCAGATCTACCGGCTCATACTGCATCTCCTGGCGAGAGATGCGCGAAAGCTTAAGCAAATCATCGATCAGCTGCCCCATATGCTGGCTGGCGCTCCTTACCCTTCGTAAATAGTCCTGGCCTCCGGCATCCAGATCTCGTTCGTAATCCTCAAGGAGTGCCTGGCTGAACCCATCGATGCTGCGCAGAGGGGCTCGCAGGTCATGAGAAACCGAATAAGCAAATGCTTCCAGCTCCTTATTGGCGGCTTCCAGTTGAATGGTACGCTCAATCACGCGCTGCTCAAGTTCCTCGTTCAACCGGCAAACCTCCTCCTCAGCCTTCTTTCGCTCGGTGATATCCGGAAAAATGATGAGCCCGGCAATGAGATTTCTGCTCTCATCGTATATAGGAACACCATCTACCATTTCCCATCTTTCAGTTCCATCTTTTCTTCGCGCCCTCATCTCCCTGCCCCTCGTGAATTTCCCCTGCAGAGCAAGCGCCAATGGAAGATCATTGAGAGGAACAGGATTACCGTCCGGATCCAGGTCTTGCCATGTTCGCTTCATGTTAAAGAGATTGATACCTGCCTGCACTTCTATTTCATCCGCAATACCAAGAAATTCGAGGCAGGCCTGATTGAAGATCGTGATTGTCCCATCCGGCTCTGCTACAACCATCGGGACCGGCGACTGCTCGATAACGGACGTCAGCAAAGCTTGCGTCTCGGCAAGTGCTGCGACTGCACGCCGACGTTCGGTGATGTCGATGGCTATACCGATCACACCGAGTAGTTCGCCCACTGAGTTGTAATATGGCGAGTAAACCGTATCTAACGTTATCTCCTGGATGACATTGATGTCATGTACTACCTCCCCCGCAAGCGCGCACTTGATATCTCCAATCAGGGGATTATCCCGGTAAAGCTCCCAAGCCGACTTCCCCACCATCTCTCCTGGAGAGAAACCAATCTTGGACAGCGCCTGCCCCTCAGAAAGCGTGATAATGCCATCGCTGTCCAGGATGAAAATGATGGCCTGGGCATTTTGCACCACCGTACGGAATCTCTGCTCACTCTCTTGCAGCGCTATCTCGGCCTGCTTGCGCTCGGTGATGTCACGAAACAGCCACACCCGGCCACCCTCTTCCCCTCCTAGGGACAGAAGATAGGAGTACCGTTCAAGAATGTGGCCGCTTTGCAGATGCAAAACATCTTCTGATGATGTCGATGTCCGATATATCCTCCCAATTCTGGCCTTAAATAACTCAGGCTCAGCCAATTGGGGCAGCACATAGTCGATCAGCACACGATCGCTGCCCGACGCCATGATATCGTCAGGTATCGACCAGATTTGACAGAACCGGGTATTATGATGAGAGACCTTCCAATCTGTCGTTGTCACCAACACACCGTCATCGATCGACTCCATGGTGGCTCTCAGCACCGACTCGCTTTGTTTGAGCGCCGCTCTGGCCCGCTGATGCTCGACGATCTCCCTCTCAAGACCACGGATCGAGTTAGCCAGACGGGCAGTCATGCTGTTAAAAGCCTCTCCCAAGATACCCAGCTCATCTTGGCTGGCAATCTGCACACGCTGCGACAGGTCACCGGCCCTGACCGCCTGAGCTGTGACTGCCAACGCCTGAACTGGCCGGACAATCTGGCGAACAATCAGGAAACCCAAACTACCGGCTGCCACTAACATGATCACGACGAGTGCGACCATACTGACCACTGTATTGATAGCCAGAGCCAAAGCTTCGGCCACAGACTGCTCGGTGACAATGTTGAATTCCTGATCACCCAATCGAACTGTTTCAAAGGCCAACACCACTCTCGATCCGTCCAGACCCTGTTGTATGCCGTTCTGCTCAGGCACAGTAAAGCTGGTGCCCCGCAGCACAATCGAGGGATTACGATCTGCCACCACATCCCCATCTGTGTTGACGATATAGACCCTTTGACCCGGTTTAACCTGAATGTCTGCAATCAGGTCCCAGATCTTCTTGATCCGGACATCAGACACCAAAACCTTGCTCACCTGGCCGGTGCGAGCATCCAACAGAGGCATAGCGATGATCATCAAGGGTTCGCCGGTACTTTCTTCGAATCGAACCGGGCCATAGTAAACCTGTCCATTCCTGCGTGGAACGACAAACTCGTTTTCCTCGGCACGATCATGATGGCCCTCCTCGGCAGAAGATAGCCCCAGGCGAGAAAGGTGAACCTGCTCTCGGCCCTGATCGTCAAGAAGAATCAATTCCACGAATACATCTTGATAGGCGAGCAGCTTAGCCAACGTGTTATACTGCTCATCTACCTCCAGTCTGCGCAATCCCTGCATCTGATCGACAAGCCGCAGCTCATTCTCCAGTTCTTCAAAGAAAGCCGTAACCTCAGTAGCTACACGCCGCGCCACCTCCTGCTGCAGATCCAGCGCCTGCTGTTGTTGAGAGGTGAAGCTCTGCCAGGCCAACGCGATCCCAACCAGCACCAATGGTCCGATAGATAAACCAATAAAAGCAAGGGTCAAGCGAGCACGAATACTGTGTTGCATATCGGCCGCCTTTCTGAAAACAAAGCTACCATATGAACAACTTCATCGGAGAATGATGTCTGCCTGTTCCAGGATCTCATCCGGAATGTCAAGGCCTATCATCTCGGCCGTCTTGAGGTTAATAGTGATGTAAAATTCTGCGGTTTCTACCGGTAAATCGGCCGGCTTGACCCCCCTGTGAATCTGATCAGCCAAACGGGCCGCCTGCTTCCCCATCTCAAAATCATCAGCCGCATAGGTAATCAGCACCGCTTCATCCATTATCAGATTACCACCTATTGGCACACCACGCCTGATGGCTGCCTGGCTCAACTCCCTGTTCCTCGGATCGAGCGTAGGAGAAGGTATCCTGAAAATGGCATCGATGTCTTCAGGCAAGCTCTCGATGGCAGCAACTGCTTCCTCAACCGACTGCACCTCGCCGAGCACGATTTCGATGTCGAGCTGAGGCGGCACTTCATCCAGCATGGACAACACCAACAACGAAACGCTGTCATCGGGGTTATACGGGAGATAGACTTTATCCGCTTGTGGAGTAATCGTTACCAGCCATTCCAATGCTTTAGCCGTGCCCGTCCCATTGGTAACGCCGGTCAAGTTGCTGCCCGGGCAGCGCAAGCTCTCCACTACCCCCTCTTCAACCGGATTCATGATCGGGCTAAAGACAATAGGGATATTGGTCCCGGCGGCGACCTGCTTGGCCACCAGAGTAGGTAGGTTACCCAAAGTGAAGAGCATCTCTACATCCTGAGCTAACAAGTACTCGACTTCTCGCTCAAGGGCATGATATTCAGGCTCAATAACGCCATCATAAATATAGACAACGTCTTCCCCTTCAACATAACCCAATGCGGCCATGCCGGCCTTAAACCCGTCGAAGGCCGGAGTCAAACTCTCGACATGATTAACAATGCCAATGGTGAGGGGATCGGGAGGCCGGGGACTGCTACAAGCCGCCAGCAGCAAGCCAAGCACAATCATCCCAATGAGAATGTTCCATCTGAGCCGAGTTTTGCCACGAGAAGGGCCATGGTCGAGCATGGATACCTCCCTCCGCTGAACCTGCCATAGGGACGTTCTGCTTGACTATATTCTACTCATATATTCAGACTTGGTTAAGTCGAGGCCGGCAACATCGACACTGAGGCAATGTAAAAGCACACTGGTGCGGATGATAAAACGTAACTACTCAGCTATCAGCTGTTGACTCTTAGAGTGTGTTTTAGAAGTGTGACGGCAACTACTTCGACAATGTCAAGTTTCCTGGAGCAACCGGAATGGACACGAGAGGCTCTTTGTGCTTCAAAACGAAGGATCGACGAAGGATCGACGGATCTGGAACGAAGTGCGCCTCTTTGAGCATAGCAACATCGAGAGGTTGCTGAAGCCTAAATTTCGCACTTTGTATGACCGTCTTTGGTGATCAGTTATCAGTGACTTGACAATGTCACATTACACTCAGTGCTGGTGA
>JAFGMS010000485.1 GCA_016927375.1 Anaerolineae bacterium | reverse complement strand
TATCCAGCATGACCATCCGGCAGGGCGAGAACATCCCACAGCAGCACACTTGTGATGGCTCTGATCGTTCACCCCCATTCGAGTGGATGGGCGTCCCGGACAGAGTGACCACCTTCGCGTTGATCTGCGAGGACCCTGATGCGCCAAACGGCACATTTGATCACTGGGTGATCTTCAACTTGCCAGGCGAGACGCGCCAGCTCCAGGCGGGTATCGCGCCCGTGGATACACTGCCAAATGGCGCGCGGCAGGGCAAGAATGGCTTAGGCACGAACGGTTATCGCGGCCCCTGTCCGCCGCGTGGCACCCCGCACCGTTACATCTTCAGGCTGTATGCTCTGGACACGCGTCTCGACCTGCCGCCGGGCGCGACCAAAGCCGAGGTTCTGGAGGCGATGCAGGGACACATCATGGGACAGGCCGAGCTGATGGGGCGCTACGCGCGCGTTTAGCGACGCGAGCCAATGTGTGTTTCCACAGATCACTACCGTGCCTCTGATAACATGATCAGAGGCACGGTGGATGGCTTTGAACAGTCGCTGAGTCACAACAGTTAACACCACACCCCAATCGGGATAACCATCTTACCCGGCGTCTCCCCTCCCCCGGCGGCGCTGTCGTAGAAAATGCTGCGCGTTGGTGTCTGTCATGCAGGCTGCTCCTCGATGTGTCTTCCCTCGACATAGCAGTTCCTGCTTTGGAGATTTGCAGCAGGGATTGCTGACAAAAACCCTGTGTCTTGCTCTGCGTTCTCTGCGCACTCTGCGGTGAAACAGTTTTTTCTGGGCGCATTCTTGACACACCAGTTCAAACCGGGAATTGCTGCCCTCGACACAAGTATAGCGGCATTCTCTTGGGGGACGCTGGGCTGTTCTGGCATCGCTGGGGCTGGGAGGGTGAAGGGAAACCGGGCACCGGCTTCACGTGGACGTGCTGAAAATATACGTAAATCAAGGAGGATGGAAGGAGGATGGAAGGAAGATGGAAGGAGGATGGAAGGAGGATGCTTGGACAAGCCCACCCCCATCAGGGCACCGGCCCGAAACACGAAGGGGCGAAAAGACGAAGGAACGAAAAGGGAGGCTCGGCACGCCGCGCAGTTTGACGACATGCCGCCCCGCCTGCGCCGCGGATGTTTGAACCACTGGAACACCGAAAAAAGGCTGGGATGGTTCATGACTCTGTGACGTATGAGAGAGTTATTTGAAAACCTTTTCTCACTGTAATGTCACCTAAACAAGCACTTTCGAGTGCGAAATGGGTTACGAACTCTGTTATCGAGAAATCCGGGCGCCGTTACTGGTTTCAAATAACCTGGCTCATTTCACAGTACATGGACAGTCGTTCTCATTTCATCACAGCTTCAAAATTCTCTGAGAACACGATCAATAGAAAACATTAGGACGAGGAAATCGGACAGTCAGGTAAGATACAAAATGGGATGCCGGTTTCCGGTTCCAGTTTACCGATCAGATCTTGCAACCGCTCAATCTTAAAATGACTATCTTTCCCAGCGGGCCGGCCCAGGATCACAAGTGTAACCTGTTCCTCTTTAGCCGTAGCAACCAGCTCGGTTTTGAAATCCCCTTGACGGATCACAGAGCGGGCATTCACACCCTGCTGCTTAGCGCGATCGATGGCCATGGCCATAAGAAAATCGGCCATCCTGCCCATCTCATCTGTTACAACATCAGAACGTAAGGTGTACTTGGCATGAGCCAGGAATTCCACATCGAAGACATAAATAAAGATGAGCTCGTCACCTGTCTCTTTAGCTTTTTTTATGGCAGCATCCTGAGTCTGGATGCTGGCCTCTCCACCACGGGTTGCACACAATATCTTACCCATAACAATACTCCCTACATAAAGTGAACGAGCAGCCACAAACAGCCGATGGCTGTGGTGACAATGGTGGCCGGAAGGCCAACTTTTAGAAATTGACGGAACGTGATGCGGTAGCCGGCCCGCTCAGTGACGCCGGCCACTACCAGGTTAGCGGAAGAGCCGATGAGAGTGCTGTTCCCTCCAAGGTTTGCCCCGGTGGAAAGCGCATAAAACAGGACTTTATTTTCTGCATTAGGAACTGTATGTGTGAGTAGCTTGACGACCGGCAACATAGCGGCAGCAAAGGGAATATTATCGACCACGCCAGAGAGCAGGGCCGACCCCCATACAACCACCAATACGGCGGCCAGGAGGTTAGTACCTACAATAGTACTGATTCCGGTCGCGAGCATGGCCAGCAAGCCGACCTCTTGTATTGCACCCACAGCAATAAACAAACCAATGAAGAACATCAACGTTGTCCAGTCTACCACTCCCATCATCTGCTCGATATCCGGGTTTACCCAGATCAGCATTACCACCGCCCCGGTAAGGGCCGCGATATCGGGCGTGAGATGAAGTGGCTCACCGAAGATAAACAGCATCAGTAAACCGGCAAAGACAATACCCGATTTACGCAGCTTGGCAGCATCTCGTATCCGGCCATTCTCTTCCAGACGTTTGATCAGATCGGCAGACAACTTCTGCCCGCCGCTTAAATGGTCTTTGCGGTACCAGAGCAGTACAAAGAACACAAGCCCTACCTCGCCCAGCAAGACACCCGGCATCAGATTGATTAAAAAGTCATTGAAACCGAACTCTGTGTAGGAACCGATAATGATATTGACTGGTGTTCCGATCAATGTGCCGGTACCACCCACATTGGCTGCCAGAAGGGCCGGCACCAGCAGAGAGAAGGGGTTGATGCCCAGCACAAGAGCAATCTCCAACGCAATGGGTGTAATCAGCAGCATGGTGATCACGTTATCCAGAGAGGCCGATGCTATCGTAGTGATTGTCATCAAAATCACCGTCAGCAGCCAAACCCGACCTCGTGAAAGCCGGTAAGCCTGGTAAGCCAGCCACTGGAAAATACCTGTTTCTTCAATCACCCCAATGACAATCATCATGCCAAGCAGCAGAAAGATAACCTCGAAATCCACATACTCCAAGGCTTGCTCAAAGGTGAAGATGAACAGATCGGGCATAATCGCGCCGCCCAACAAACTGACTCCGAAAATCAAAACAACGGCCAGCAGGACTGCTAATGTGCTGTGCAACCGCTCAGTGGCAATGAGCAACAGCATCCCTATAAAAATAACTGTCGCGATCCAAAAGCTCGCCACGATCTGCCGTTCCAAAACGATATCATGGGTGACAAACGTCCCCGCTTCCAACAGATTGGTGATCTCATCTCTATCGGGTGTCCAAACAGACAACTCGAAGTGCGAGTGCTCGGCTTCGACACGCACACTCGTGACGGTTTTTTCTTCCGGCAGGACCAGCAAATAAGCACCATCCGGCTGGCTGTGTGTCTCGGCGGCCGGCTCAGCTTCTCTATTGATATACAACCTGAGCTGGGCATCAACAATCGGTTCACCTTGATCATCAAGCACATGTCCAGCAACGCCGCGACGGGCTGCCGTGGCAACAGCAGAGGGCTGAAATACTTTAACCAACCACAATCCTACAATGAGGAGCAGTGCCAGATACGGAATTAAACACGGTACTCCCCTGCGTCTAATAATCCGCATTACCTAATGCTCCTAAAACTATTACAAGCCGTTTCATATTTCACTTCAAACAAGTCTCCTCTCAGTCCTGTTTGTGTCTCAGACCCCACACGCGCCCAATTGGGATAACGAACAAGATGCCCGTCTCGGGCTCATCCAGTACACCTATGATCGCCTCGGTCGCAGCGACCAAAGCTTCTATGTCAAAACCATCAGGGATAACAGCCATGAGCGTCCTATGGCATTCTTCACGACTGCGCATGAGACTTCCCAGCCCCGGAAACAGCGGTAGATCGTCGCGCATCGGGTGGATATCACAGTCAGCGAGATTGGCTAACCCCATACTGTTGAGGATCGTTACGCCCGTGACTCCCTGAGACAACCAGGCATTGATCACCTGATCGCATTTTTGGGGGTCATCTAACACAAAAACAACCAACTCGGACATTGGAAACCTCCCTTGAAAATAGTGATGAGTCACGAGTGCCGAGCAACGAGTTAAAAGCTTTGTGCTCTGTAGGTGCTTACTGCTATCACAAGGCTCAACATAACCGGCCTTCGCCAATTCCGTCATTCCCGCGAAAGCGGGAATCCATAAGCCGCAATCACTTACAAGCTGCTGCTATTTTCATTCCCTATGGTGAGCCTTGGCTTATGAGCCACTTCCTTGAGGCAAGTCATGTTCTTACCACTACATATAGCTATGTTTTTCCCGAGCAAGGAGATGCTCATCCCGGCGCCGAGTCGTCACCACGAAAAACCCAGCGCAGCAGCGGAGGAGAGATCAGGGTGGTAGTCAAGACCATCACGACGACTATGGTAAATATATTGCTGTTGATCAAGCCGGTTGTAATACCCACACCAGCGATGATCAATCCTACCTCACCTCTGGAAACCATTCCAACGCCAACACGAAGTGCTTCTCGCCAGGTCATACCGCCGATTTTGGCTCCCACGCCGGAGCCCACGATCTTGGAGATCACCGCAGTAAGGCTTATGGCTGCTGCGAAGCCCAGATCGCTGATAGAGAGCTCACGTACGTTAGCCGTCAGACCGATCCCAACTAGAAAGATGGGAACAAACAAAGCATAGGCAAGCGTGTGTGTCCCACGTTCAATCTCCTCTTTCATAGGGCTGCGAGCCAATCCTACCCCAGCTATGAATGCCCCAGTAATAACTGCCACGCCGCCAACAGCTTCGGAAGCCCAGGCATACAAAAAGACAACGGCAATAATGGTAGACATAAGCGACTCGCTGATCGGCAGACGTTCGGCCCACTCAGAAAGCCTAGGTAACAGCCACACTCCCAGGAAGAAAGCTCCGAGCAGAAAGAGAAACATACGGGCAATCGTCCAGATCAACAGTATGGGGCTGCCACCCTCGCCGGTCGCAACCGCTCCGAATATTGATAATACGGCAATGGCCAGGACATCATCTACTACTGCGGCGCCCAGCAGTGTTAATCCTTCACGGCTGCGGATGAGGCCCAGCTCCATGAGTGTCTGAGCAGAGATACTCACTGAGGTGGCTGCCAGGATAATCCCCATGAATATCGCCGATTCCGTTGTATATCCGAACGGTATGGCCACTAAGACACCCAACACGATTGGGATGAAGACACCCAAGACACCAGACAAAACAGCCGCTTTGCCTGTCTTAAGCAGATCGGTCAGATTGATCTCCAAACCGGCAACGAACATCAGAAAAATCACTCCCAGCTCGCCTAGCTCGGTCAGCGTACCGGTGACATGGGCCGCTTCAAAATAGGCCTGGCCAAACACATTCAGAACAGAGGGTCCAAGCAACAACCCGACGATCAATTCGCCGAGTACGGCGGGCTGTCCCAGGCGGTTTGATAGCCAGCCCCCTATCTTAGCGGCTGTGATCACAAATGCCAGGGCAAGTAGCAGGGGTACGATCATTCATTTCTTCCTTGAAAACAATGCTGAGGGCCGGGTTAAAGGCCAAAGGCATGAGGCCACAGGCCAGAGACAAAGGGGCGATAACTCATTTCCATTCCCTATGGTGAGCACTTCGCTCATGAGCCACTCCCTTGAAAATAGTGCTGAGCAATCTGTGTTGGGTCAAAAGCCTCATTTCTAGGTGCTATGGTGAAATACTTGATCGTAGAAGAGCCCGGATCTGATTTACCATGGCATTGGCTTGTGTGAACATACCGGTCCGGAATCTCTCCGAAATACCATCAGGCCGAGTACACCTTTCTTTGGACTTTGCCGTGTGAGCCGTCCACAGAGACAGGAAGAAACTGACCGCAGCGATAATCACATAGGCAGCCGGCAGCAAAGCGACAAGTGCTGCAAGCATAGATGTAAGATACAATCGGTCGATGATCAGTATGCTGACGAGATTACCCCTGCAAGGATCAATGAGTTGTTCCCCCTATCACAAGAGAACGGATCATAAAAACCCTAACTACATATGTACCAGTCGACCTCTATGGAATGGGTGTTGTCTGGAACCAGTCTAAAAATCCGGCTGAGGGGGAGATTGCGCACCCGACATAATATAGCGGCCAACGCCAATCCGTGGGAGACGATCACCACCGGGCCGGCAGTATGCCGGGCGGAAATCTCGTCCACTGCTTCCCAGATACGGGTCGACAGTTCGGCAGCCGATTCTCCTCCTGGAGGGCGCGCGTGAACGGGATCGCGCTGGAGCATCTCCCACTCATTGGGATAGTTGGCAGCGATATCACCCACCAGCATCCCTTCCCACTCTCCCTGATTGACTTCTCTCAACCGGGTTTCCAGCTGGACCTGCAAGCCGACTTTTTCTGCCAGATATCTGGCTGTCTCCTGGGCACGCCGGAGGTCGCTGCTGTAGATAGCCTCGAATGTCTGTCCCGCCAGTTGTTCAGCCAGCTTCTCGGCCTGTGACCGTCCAAGCTCATTGAGCGGTTGATCGGCCTGTCCTTGATAGCGTCCCTCCAGATTCCAATCAGTTTTTCCATGCCGGATCAGTACCAGGCGCGTCACTCACTATCTCCCTGTTCGGTCGAGAGCGGCCTGGTCACCATCAAGCTGACCATCTCCAATCGCACCGGTTCTCCCAAAACATCTTCTAACCCATCTTGAATGCTCTGCACATCTGCTGGGGCAATATCATCCGTCGTTCGCAGTGTGGCAATGATTCTTGGAGGCTCGCCGGCCAGTATATCTACGGAAACCACATCAGCGGACGGGAGACTGTCTTGGAGGAAGTGTTCCGCAGCCACCTCTCTCGTTTCCTGGCTGCTCGATGAAACCAGGGCAACCACCACCGACAATGTCAGCGCTATAACGAGCAAAAGAGAGAGCGCCCAACTGCGCTGGGAGGTAGCCGATTGTGGTCGGATGCCCAACCAGAAGAATATCAGCCATGCTGCCAGGCTGATACACACGATATTGGTCAGAAACAGGAGCCCGGCCATCAGGCCCAAATCGAGACGTCCGGCGCCCATATTGAGACCGACCGTACACAAAGGCGGCATCAATGCCGCAGCGATGGCAACACCGGCCAGAGCGGCAGGAATATCTTTTCGTGCCGTTGCATAAGCCCCGATCATGCCCGAAGCTAACGCGACACCAACATCGAGCAAGTTGGGATTGCCTCGCATGAGCATCTCGTCAGTGGGGAGCGCAGTGGGTATCAGGATGCCTACTGCTGCTGAAACCATCAAACTGAGCAAGACACCCTGGATAAGCGTTGACACAGATCGCCCGATCAATTGAATGCGCCCCGTCGCTATGCCGGAAGAGAGTCCTATCAGGGGCTGCATCAATGGCGCAACCAGCATGGCGCCGATGATCACCGCTGCGCTGTTCGATAACAGCCCCAGTGAGGCCAGGATAGCTGAGAGCAGGAGCAGCATAAAATAATCCAGATTGGGCGATGCCATCTCCTGTGCATTCCACAGGATTTCCTCTTGTTCGGCCTGGGTCAGTGTCAGATTGAAGCGACCGAGCGTGCGTCTGAGGCTGCCAGCCAACCCCTTGCGGGGCAGGGATCGCCTCACCAGGATCACCGGTCCTGGCGCATCGCGCAGTACACGCCCTGAGAAATCGCCAAAAAGCCAGCGCTCCAGCGTGCTCTGTTCGGAGAACCCGAGAATAACCAAGTCCTCCTCATCAATCCTTGACAACAGCCCGCTGGCCGGGTCATGTGCAGTAATGACAGTCCGCTTGATAGCCCGCCGACCGGGCATGTCCGCCAACGACTGCTCGATACGTCCCAGACCCACCCACTGCGGGCGATAGCTTTCCTGGATATGAATGGCCTCAACCGGAGTCGAGTAATCTGCGCTAACCAGGACTCCTATGCGGCAAGCAATGGCTGAGCGCATGCTGCCATCAACCGGGACAACCACTCTATTAAATTCCATGTGTCTGGTAGTACGGTAGATCAGCACATCACAAGGGGCCGTAGCTGTCACGGTATCGACGACACTGCCCAGGATGACCTGGCCGCGCTCCGGCTGCCGCAAGCCAAGCAGCAACAGGTCGGCGCTTTCCTCACGGGCAATATCCAAAATGCCCCGTGTGACGCTGGTCGAGGAATGGACCTTCATTTCCGCTGCGTGACCGTTTGCCTGTAGCTCTTCAATGATAGGCTCGATCTCGTCAATGAGCTGGGCCTCTGATTCGACGTCTCCTAGCGAAACAAACAATGCAATCAACCGCCCGCTGCCCGGATGAGTGATCATGGCTCCCAACCTGAGGAGGGCCGGAGCTGTCGCCGGGTTTGCAATAGGAACAACTACGGTATGTGCGTAATCGGGGATCTGTTTATTAGGCAAGGTAAGCCCTTAGGAAACTGAAATCATTATCAAGACATCAACTTGCTATATAGTCACTCCATGACGTTTGGATTGTAGAAGACTTCCTGCCAGACATCAAGTCGATCTATGGCGAATGGCATATGCCATTGGTGACAGGTTAAGGCATTGAGTGAGTCGTCAACAACCTTTTTTGATAGCCTGGCTCTTGCAGTTCAGTTGCCTGGGCGGTGAGCAGGATTTTTTCTGTTTAGCCAGGAAGCTTTTTCGTTAAGCCGCCATACTTTTTAGCTTGTTCAAGGAGATGCCTGGCCTTCCATCGACCCTTGACGAGGGTGTTCAATCGCTCAACCTGTTCCTATAGGCGCTTATACCATTATCAGCAATTCCCGGTTTGAACCGGTGTGTCAAAAAAAGCTGTCTCACCGCAGAGTGCGCAGAGAACGCAGAGCAACAACATAAGATTTTGTCAGCAATCCCTGCGGCAAATCTCCAAAGCGGGAACTGCTGTACCATTATCATGTTTTATCGAAAAATCGACACTGCCCTCCGGTCTGGGGCTCAACCGGAAATCTCTATAGTAGATGTCTTCTCGTAGAGTTCATGACTGCAGTAAATACGCTTGCCAACCGCCTAATTTCTCCTCGATGAACGTTTTGACTGCCGCGATGTCCGCCTGGCCAGGTGTGCCGGTCTTCCAGGCTTTTACCACTACCCAGGCAAAGCTGCTCGGTGCATCGCTGGCCCAGTCCTTAAATTGTGATGTTGACTCGTTCTCGAACTTGTAAAGTCCGAACAGCAAGCCCATACACATCTGGTTTGCTTGGGTGTTCATGCCCAATGCCTGGTATTTCTTGAGTTCTTCCAGGTATGCCTCCATAACCTCGCGGATCATCTCTTCAGCTGCTTCGCCCGTGTCTACATAGCCATGGCGTTTTGGCCCCGCCCGATCCCAGACCTCTTCTACCTCAAGGTGCTCTAAGTCATCAAAGAGTTCCAGGGCTATTTCTTCCACATCGATGTTATCGGCCAGGTGCGCTGTAGCGACCTCAGCAATGCGGGCGGCGATTTGGTCGTCTTGGGCCAGGGTTTTCAGAATTACCAATGCATCGATTGGTGACAGTTGGTCTATGATTTTAAGTTGATCCTTCATCCTCATTCCTCTCAAGAGAATTTCGCCGGTGACGGAGTGGCCCGGTCAGATACTGGCCTCGATGTCGATTGTGCCAGGGGAGGTGTAGAGATAGTCGATGTGTTCCGCAAGCTTCTCTGTTTGAGAAGGTGCTGGTCTCACCGGTGAATATGATAGTCGCAAGCTCTTTACTCTGCGAATTTGGCATCCAATAACCCAATTGTAGCCATATTGGCAGCGGAATGAGGTACAGTCCTTACACCCTCGACGGGCCTTAGCCGCCGGAGACATCGCGTTCTGGTACAATGGTGGGTATCGGCATCCGTGCAAGCAACAGGACACTATGACAGACCATCCACCACGAAGCGAAGACAATTTCCCCTTTTCTCAGCCCGCCCGCAAAGAGAAAGCATGAGACTGTGCCGTGAGGCGATGCCGCTGTTTTGCATCTGGTTGAGCAACCGGGACATCGTCACCAAATTATGTGTTCGAGTGTCATTCATCCGTAGACAGGAACCGTTGAGTGATATAGGTGGATTCCCGCTTTCGCGGGAATGACAGCGCCGAGAAGAGGTAAGACACCGAATATGACGCGTTTTGCAAATAACTTAGCTCATTTCACATAACGGTGAACCATCTCTATTATCTTGACTTCCAGTTCCTCTTGATGGTATTTTCCCAACTATCACCTAGTTGCACTTGACACTTGAATCCAAGATTCAAAAAGAGGCATCAACATGAAACGTACCTTGAAAATCGTCGGACTATTTTTGTTGGCGCTTGTCATCATCGCAGTTGTTGTTTACTTGGCGCTGCCCAAAGGCCCCCGCGACCCGATGGCTTTTGACGATCCCTATCATCAAGATCGCCCAATGGTTGAGGCTAGTGATTACGCAGCCGCTGCGGGCACCCCCTGGGCAACCCAGGTGGCTATCGACATCCTGGAACAGGGCGGCAATGCCTACGATGCGACGACAGCGGCCCTGCTGATGCTCAACGTCACACATGGCGAGGCTGCCAGCTTCCCGTCGATTGCCCCCTTGATGATCTATGATGCCGGGACCGGGCAGGTGCGCAGCTATGTTGGCGCGGGAGTTGCTCCCCAGGCCGCTACAATCGACTATTTCGCCGAGCAGGGCTTCAAGACGATGCCCGATTTTGACATCCGCGCCCAGCTTGTGCCTGCCTCCCCCGATGTCATCGTCGCGCTGCTGCAAGACTATGGAACGATGAGCTTCGCAGAGGTCTCCGCGTCTGCTATCCGGATGGCACGTGAGGGTTTTCCGGCTCACGAGGTCATGATCCACAACATGGACCTATCGCTGGGAGAGCGTCTCGGGTACTGTCTCGTGCTGATGCCCTACAACTGCCAGGTCTATTTGCATGGCGAGTGGTGGCGACCATTCCAGCATGCCGACCGGGTTACAATGCCCGATCTCGCCGATACGTTGGAGGCGCTGGCGGAGGCAGAGCAGCAGGTGCTTGCCGCCGGTAAATCCCGGGAAGAAGGGTTGCAGGCAGTCCGCGATTACTTCTATCAGGGTCCGCTGGCGGAGGCGATTGTCGCCTATCATGCGGAGAGCGGTGGGCTGATCGATGCTGCCGATCTGGCCGGTTACTCCGGCTACTGGGAAGAACCAATCCGGGCTGCTTACGGGGAGTATACAATCTATGTCAATGGAACGTGGACGCAAGGGATCGTCTTGCCGATGGCGCTTCATAACCTGGAGGGCATCGACCTTGAGAGCATGGGGCACAACGCGCCGGAGTACGTCCACACGGTTGTTCAGGCCATCGAGCTGGCGCAGGCGGACCGGGATGCTTACGTCGCCGATCCGGCTTTTGTAGATGTGCCGGTCGATATCCTGTTAAGTGCTGACTATGGGGCCTCTCGCCAGAAGTTGATGAGTGACAG
>JAFGMS010000484.1 GCA_016927375.1 Anaerolineae bacterium | reverse complement strand
TGTAGACTGTGAACTACTTTTCACAGCTCGGAAACTTAAACGTAGACCGGGTCAAAAAAGGAAATTCCTATAAGATCAAGTTATTGTATGATTGACGATTGAAAAACAGATTATTGCAACGACCAGGCGATTATCCAATCGTCACCTGTCTTGTTGTCCAGTACATCCACGCTGCCGGGCTGCCTGTCATTCCGGCGAAAGCAGGAATCCACTCGTGCACAAGCGACTGTCATTCGCAAAAAGGAAATTTCTACAGGATCCAGTTAGCCCCAGGCCAGGAGGCTCATATAGGACGGTCAGAGGGGGGCCCGGAGAAAGGGTCCTAGACGAGTCGGTTTTGTCCAATGTTTGCTCGTCAAAATCCAAGATCAATAGCCTACAATGGATATGTCCAAGAAGATTTATTGCATTAACTTATGGGGTTTGTTGATGTGGTGGAATGACGCCGCTGATACTACTTGTTGTTGGTACCTCTCTTCTAGGTGCATATTCTTTGGAACACGTAAACTGCGCGCGCCCTGTGCGCAGGGGTGGGAGTAAGGGGAAGGAGAAAGTCGATGAATTGATATGAGCCAAGCATGATTTCCACTGAGGTTGACGGATAAACACGTATCCAGAAACACTCAACTTGTACATCAAAGTTCATTAACAAGGAGCGACGAGCAATGCGTGTCTTAAAAATCAGTGCGATCATCCTGTGCCTGATCGCTGTGGCCGCCGCGGCTGTGCCAGCACTGGCATGCGACCAACGAGACCTGGGACGAGCGACACTGGCGCCAAACGATGGGTGGGCTTCTATCGATACCGGCACGACCGGAGGGGCAGATGCAGCCCCCGAACAAGTATACACTGTGACCAACCGGCAGGAGCTGGTTGCCGCGCTTAATGATGGTGTCTACCCACCACCGTCTTCGACACCATCGAGCACCCCTAAGATCATCTATGTTGACGGCACAATCGATGTCAATGTCGACGACAACAACCAGCCATTGACCTGCGAAGACTACTACCAGGATGGTTATACCCTGGAAGACTTCCTCGCGACCTACGACCCGGCTGTCTGGGGATTGGAGAACCCAAGCGGGCTGTTGGAAGATGCTCGCGTAGCCTCGCAAAAAGCACAAGAAGCGCGGGTCAGGATCAGGGTAGGTTCCAATACTACCATTGTTGGCTCAGGCAGAGGAGCCCGCATTCTCGGCGCGTGGTTCGACCTACGAGGCTCTTCGGGCTCGCCAAGAAGCAATATCATCATTCGCAATATCACATTCCAGGACACTTATGACTGCTTCCCCAAGTGGCGGCCAACCGATGGGGAGCTGGGATCATGGAACGCTCTATACGACTCCATCTCGCTGCGTTATACCGAGCACGTCTGGATCGACCATAACACCTTCAGGGATCGCGAAACCGCCGATGAGAAGATGCCTAACTACTTCAACGTGCTGTACCAGGTACATGATGGGCTGCTGGACATCACCAACGAATCCGACCTGGTGACGGTTTCCTGGAACCGCTTCGAGGATCACGACAAGGTCATGCTCATTGGGTCATCAGACAGTGCAACCGCCGATCGCGGCAAGCTGCGCGTGACGCTGCACCATAACCTTTTTGACGATCTCGGCCAGCGTACGCCGCGTGTCCGTTACGGACAGGTTCATGTCTACAACAATTACTACAAGATCCAGCGTAACCCCATCTATGCCTACAGTTGGGGCGTTGGCATCGAGTCGGCGACCTATGCGGAGAACAACTTCTTTAAGACCGACAGGTCCGTCACATCTGACCAGTTCATTGCAGTCTATAAAGGTACCGCCATCTATGAGACCGGGACGTTTGTTAACCGGCGTCCTGTTGATGTGCTGGCTGCCTACAACGAAGTGAACGATCCTGCTCTCTCCGGCGATGTGGGCTGGGAGCCGACGCTGTTCATCAACCTGCAGCCTACATGGACAGTTCCCTATGCTGTAGAGAGGGGCGCAGGACCTTTCAACTCGCACCGCCACTAATTGGACATTTTATCAGGCAGCTCCAGTACATAACTGCGGCACCTATCACGATAGCAAAGCGGGGCCAATTAGATTGGCCCCGCTTTATCAATCGTCAGATGAGTTCGCTGATTTGATAGCGTACCAGTCACAGACGAATATTCCTAACCAGCGCCGGAGAAGAAAGTCCTTTGCCTTTCCCAACGGCCAAAGGGCATCAATCCCCACCCCCTGTCCCCTAATCCCCAACCCCTATCAGATCAGCGCACCACCGGCACATTGGCAAAAATCAGATCATCGACCTCTGCGGCGCTGGTGGGACTGTCTTTCAATCCCCACAGTTCGAAGCGCAGATCGATCTCCTGCCCGGCATAGGCTCCCATATCCACCCAAACCCGCGTAAACTCCGGGCTCATGGCGTTGATCTGCCACAGCGTTTGATATTTTTCCTCGGTCACAACTCTTAATCGGAAAATCTGCCCGTCACCCGGCAGACGATAATAGAAGCTCAATATCGCTGCATCCATACCTGAAGGCACATCCAGCTTGAGCAGCGCCGTGGGCGAGCCCCAAGGGCGGCGCTGCCCGGTAAGGCGCATGACAGAGGGGTGCTGGGGATCATCAGTAGTGACCTGCCGGATATCACCGGATGAAAGTCCCACCCAGTCACCCAATCCTTCCTCAAAATCACCCTCCTTGATCAGGTTCTGTTGAGGCGTCAGCATCCAGGTGACGGATGTTTCTTCATCAAGCTCGATCTCGACGGGGGATGGGGTTGCCTGGCCATGTCCTGAGCCATCTACCCGGGTGATTTCGGCAGTGCCCGGCGGCAGGTCGATGCGCGCCCAGCCGGCCGCATCGGCATCGTAAAGCGTGCCGTCTGCCAGCTCGACACGGGCCGAGGGCACGCCTTGCCCACGTAAATCGACGATCTGAGCGATCAGCTTTCCTACCAATTGCAGGGTAGCCAGGACGGGTTCTGAGAACTCGCCCTGATTGCCGACACGATCAATTGCACGCGCCCGGAAAGCGAAGGTTCCTCCCTCAGAAATATCATAGATGGTCTGCGTCTCTGTGGTCTCTATCTGCAATGGCTCCCAGGAGTCGCCATCCACGCTGACTTCAACATCATAGCCGGCAACACCCGTGCCGAACCTCCCATCATCGCCACGCCAACGCACCATCACGTGCGTTTTATCGAAAGGAAGGGCAGAGACCTGGACAGTAGCCGCCGGCGGGGTGCGATCCAACTCAACGATGATCATCACCGGCCCGCCCACTGAATAAGCCTCCAGACGGTTCATGTCGCGTCCATGGGCCGGCGGCAGGCTGATGTTGTAGAGATTTTCTTCATCCGGCTCTATCGTCGCATAGCCCCCGGCTGAGTTGATCAAGACGGCAGCCGTTGTATCGGCCTCAATGGCCACATTGGCGCTTTCGCCGGTCTGGGAATAGAGAGTGATGATGCGCGCACTGTCGGCTCGGCGCATGGTGGTGATGACAATGCCGCTGCGCACCTCGCGTTTGGCTTCGGTGATGTCGCGCAAGACGGTGGAAGCAAGCTGCAAAGCCCGATAGGCCGAGCGGGGAGTGCCGTTATTCTTCACCAGGCCCCAGGTCTCCCCCATATCGGCATCGTTCAGCCGGAAGAACATCAGCTTTTCAGCTCCGGCTGCATGAGCATTGCTGGCCGCCTGCAGAACATACCATGCCACCTCCTCTTCGGTGCCAAGGCCCGCATGAGGTGGGCTGTCTGCGTTCCTCAATGCAACGTTCGTCTCTGTAATCCATACAGGCTTGCCGGTAATACCATACTTGGCCATTACGTCCTGGGCTTTCACGGTAAGCGAATAGACCAGCTCCGGATCGCCATACATGTGCACGGCGGCTGCATCGAAGTAATAGTTGTTGGACGGAGCCTGTGGATCTCTGGATATCTGTCGCAGGACATCGCCAAAGAAGCGCAGATCGGTATAGGTCATACCTGCCATCGCCACAGTCACACCCGGGTCGGCGGCCTTGATGCCCAGGTAGCATCCTTTTTGCAGCGTGGCAAACTCTGTGGCTGAGCCCTCCCAAAAGACGGTCAGGTCCGGCTCATTCCAGACTTCATAGCTGTCAATCTGTCCCTTGTAGCGCAGCGCGAAGGTATAGCAAAAGCGAGAGAAGCTGGGCTGCGTGCTGTAATAAGGGGCATCCAGGTTGATCGGCATCAGCCCATCGGGGTTGACCAGGGCATAGGGCGGCGGATAGTGCATGATGGCATGCACCTTTATCCCCGTGCGGTTCCAGGACTGGATAGCCGAATCCGACTTTACCCAGCTCCATTTGTCCGGTTCGATCTCGTGGTCGCGCCAGTTGAACTGCCAGCGCACGACGCGCGCACCGCTCTCATAGCCAATGCGCAGCCACGGCTGCATAGGATTGATAAAGTTGATGCCGTAGAAATCGCTTCCCTCTTCATCTACAGGGGAAGGTGTCGGAGTAGGCGTAGGGTCCTGAGCGTGAGTAGCCGGAACTTGCCCAAACAACAGGCATAGGCCAAATACCATGACAACTGACCCGATAAACGTGATGAAATGTTTGCGTAGAGCTGGGGGATGTCTCATAGCCTGTTCGATGGTCTCCTGCTGGAGCGATTATGCGCCATGAGGCGAAGATGCGCAAGGAGGACACGGATCAATGCGTGCAGACTTCGAAAGTCTGCAAAGCGAAAACGCTATCCATAATCGCTCACTGTCAGATTTCAAACAGCAGGGGTTTGCTCGATGAATCCATCCGGCTCATTGCCGGTCCACTCCCGCCAGGCCAGCGTCCACATGGTGATGAAGAACGACTTCTCGATACCCTCCACGATCCACAGCAGCGGCACAACCGCGAAGCAGAGCATCGAAAGCATCCCCGGCAGAAACAGCAGTGAGCCAATCAGCGAGCCGGCGACAAGGTGCAGCAGCGCCAGCAGGGCTGCCGATGGAGCATTAGCGCGCAGCACCTCCCAACCTCTCCGGTACGACTCGACTACTTTGCGATCCCCTAAGACACAAGCACGGTCGGCCATTGTGCTGAGCAGCCCTAAAAGAAAGGTAACAATAGAAAAAGGGAGCAGGATGATCACCGAAGCAATTGCCAGCCCACCGCCGAGCTGCAGATGCAGCTCCTCAGAGCCGGCAAGTGCATCGATGCCCCCTGCCTGCGTGATGACAACTGTCGTCAGGATGACGATCAGGATAGCCGCAATGGTGACAGGGATGGGTGGGATCGAGGCGATGATGATCAGGCGCCAGGTTTTGCGCCAGCTCACCTTCAGCGCGGCGCCCAAACCGGTGATTGTGTCTGCCGCACCGGCCGAGGCGATCAGTGCCCCCCTTACGACAATGGCCGTGATGCCCACCACAATCCCCAGCAGCATGACCCCGATGACCAGGCTTAACCAACCGGCCAGCCCATGTGCTTCGACCCATATCAATAAATCGGCGAGCCATCTATAATCGGCAAGCGGCAGCAGATCGGTGGGGATATCGTAGAGAGCAAACAGCGGCTTAACCAAGGGGCCGGCCAGAATATCCTGGAAGCGTAACCCACTGGTAACGATCACAAACAGCGTCCCAAGCACCATCAGGTGCTTTTTGCCCCACATAAGGCGGGCGGTATGCTGGAGAAGGTCGATAATATTCACTGTCTCAGCTCGTAAGCACTTATAGCCTAAATTTCGCACTTTAAAAACCGAACAAAGAAGAAAGAGGAAGAAAGAGGTTGACAAAAGGGCATTCTCTGGAAGATAGT
>JAFGMS010000061.1 GCA_016927375.1 Anaerolineae bacterium | reverse complement strand
CCCAACTGTATAAAGTACTTTGCGTTGCACTTCTCGACTGGATACAGATTTCCGCCGCAAAGTACTAGCTACACAGAGGAGAATCTGGCATCCAGGCTTGGCGTTCCGCTCAAGGATGTGGCTTCTGTGGTAAATCCAATTCTGTTGCTTAACGAGCTCCATGTATATCAACAGAATAGTTCATGGTCTTTTCTTACAAATCCACTATACTGATAACAGAGTGTTGTGGAATACAAAAGACTGTACTGAGAGGTACCCATGGGCAGCTTACCGAGATATACGCCCGAGCAGAATCTTAGCGATCTTGATCGGATGAAAGGGCTTATCGAGTTCTTGAGTGCTTACGTGGAGCAGTACCATGGCGGCTGGGTCAGGCTTGCCGCATTTGACGGCAAGCACCTGAAGGTGGAAATGGGTGGAGCCTGTGCTGGCTGCCCTCTTTCTGCCAACACGCTGCATGGTTGGGTCGAAGGAACTGTGCGCCAGTTCTTTCCAGATATAGAGACCGTTACAGGCATTGAGGTTGAAAGTAGCTAAGCCTTTTTGGCCCGCTTCTTATCAGAAAGGCCCACCGTAGTTTTAGTGGGTGGCTTAACGGACTCGCGTGGCCCATAACAGAAATGCCCCTCGTTTGGTTCACCACTCGCCCAAAGCTCGATCAGATATTTTGCTTCTTCTTCAATCGTCAGATGTGTGATATCAAGTTGCAACACGCGAGAATCGTTCGCAATAGCATATTCACGCCTCATACGGCTCAACATTCGGCGCCGTATGCTCGCATCACGGTAGTGTTGTTCACTGACCAGATGCAAACGTCTCAAGGATTCGCCTAACTCACAGGTCAAGCAGACGATTTGACCTACCTCAGAGAATGTGCCAAAGTTGCGTGGGTCGAGCATTGCTCCCCCAGGTATAACAACGACTGCGCGGCGCATGAGTGCTGCCTGGCGACAAAGATCATACTCCAAAGCACGCAGGTGCGAATCACCATACAGCTCCCGTATTTTGGCTATGCTCATCAACTCCCGAACCTCGATTTCCTCGTCCAGATCGAAGAAATCCACACCCAATTGCAGGCCAATATGCCGGCCTACAGTTGTCTTGCCGACACCTAGTGCGCCAGTCAATATCAAATTCTTGTAAGGCAGGTCGATTCGTGAGATTTCAGTATTATCAGTAGACATAAGCATCCATCAAGTACGATATGGCGCTCAGCTTGAATGTGTCTTGACGTAATGAACAGTGATATTACCTCTGGTCATTTGGTTTATTTCCATGATTTCCATATCGGCAGGATCACCAAGAGTGGTAACATGCTGCTGAATTTGGAGACCAAGCGGCTGCCCGACCACTATGGACAGCATGAGCATCAATGCCAGCAAGGGGAATCGCTGCAATTTACCAAACCGCTCCTTCTCTGAACCTATAAGAGCGAACAGAGCTGCCGCTGCACCAATCAAGGCGACAGTTGCGAGATTGGTGCCACAATTGGGATGAATAGCAAGCTGATGTTCACCAGCGCGCATCCGGCCGAGAGCCGTATCGGCACTTTGCTGCACAACATCTGTAGGCACATCGCCGTAAAGCCAAAAACCATTCGAGTCAGAACGACCAACAACTTTAAGATTGGGCACACGACCGGACAGAACATGAATGGTGGCATGTTCCAGACCATGATTACGTCGCGTGCGGCGAACAAACGGTATGTCCAGAAGGCTTTGTAAAGCTGTCCATTGTCTCTTCATTAGATTTCTCATCTGATAATCAAAGATTTTATCCACAAATTATCTGGCACAAGACCACCGAGCGGGAGCTTCACAGCCAGCTCATCCGGAGTTCGATGCATATGGTAGCCCACTGATTGTAGCATCAAATCCCGGCCTGGGCGCAGAGATTTCCTCAACAATGCTTTACAGCAGACACCGCATCTGTGTCAGATCTCGTATTTGGCGAAAACCCGCAGAACGCAATATCTCCTCAACCAGGGAATCCCCCGCTGCTGCCTCTAGGCGCAATGACCATCCTTCAAATGTGCGATTGCTCAGGATGGTCTGGAGCAAGGCTTGACGACCTCGCGGATCACGCAATGCCGGATCAAGAAACAATGATAAGCGCGCAGATTGCCAGCCTGAAACATCGGCCCACAACACGCCCAACAACCTATCCGGACGCTCGGGATCAGGCAATACCCAGCGATCTCGATGCTGGCCACTCAGTAACCTTCCCGCATTTTCGATTAAGCCGCCCTGTACTTGAGATCGGTCGATGGGTTGTCCCCATCCCATTGCACCAAGCCGGGCTCGCTTGTAGATCAGGTCGGCTTCGGCCGGTGCTTCCTGGAGACGTCGAGGGTGGATTTGCCAGACATCGGCTAGCTCCAACTGGTACAGACCGGTCTTTTCCCAAATGGTCAGAGTCTCGTAGGTTTCGAATCCAAGTTTTTTGTAAAGATCCTGGGCTGCCGGATTGTCGGCTTCGACCTGCAAAGCAATCCACTGTCCATGTTGCTCACGCACGAACTCGATACTGGCTTGCATCAAAGCCAGGGCTATTCCCTGCCGGCGATGCTCAGGATGAACTGCCACGTTGGCAACTAGCCAACCAGATCCCAGCCAGGGATGTGTACCACCAGGGTACAGGCTGACATTGCCGATGACACTGCCTCCGGCCCGCCAGATGTAACCCGTACCAAGACCTGGGCGATCAATAAACGCCAAAAGCCAAGTCAGTGGCCACAAACGCGCAATAAACTTCATTTCCTGGATGGCCGCGCGCCCATTGGCATCGATGCCGGACTTAAAGCACAGCTCGACAAGCTCTGCGATCTGATACAGATCGCGTCCTGGCTTGGTACGTGATAGACCATCCCCATGTTTTTTGGTGCTGTGGGACTGGGTAAGAGCAGCGGTCATTGGAAAACCATCCTGTTTTGATATGGGAGGTCGAATGCAAGACTGGTGCAGTTCGGCATAAATAGACCCGAAGTTAAGAGGTGCTTCTTGTTCAACTGTTTAAGTATTTCGAGGTGAGTCATAACTACAAGTTTACTTATGCTCCAGTATATAACACCAGTCTGTCGTCCAGACCCTCATCGAACTGTACCCGGAATACTCTAGAGTTTCAACTTGTTGCCAGCTGCACTCCGAACATCGACGCAAAACTTGTCGATCTCTTTGGCTTCTTGTAGCATTATCGCAACATTTTATATGCAGGCCCATAAGTGTCAACTTATCGGTTGTTGGTCCTTATACATTAAGCGATTCTGACTTTGATAAACTCAATGCATGATGACATTGACCTCTGGTCAAATTCTATGAGACGGAGAAGATATTGTGGCTATCACAGATAAGATCTGGAATATCTATGTGGGCCAATCCTGGATTGGCACGCTGACGCCAAGCGGTGCTGATGATCAATGGTACTATGCTGGTTTTGCGCCAGGAGATGCGTGGGGGAACTTTGCTCCCTGGTTCTCACAGGCTGTTCAGGCACACAAGGCAGGCGACCAGGCCGGCTGGCAAGACATCTACCAGCAAATTACTTTGATGACTCTGACCATCACCGCCGATGATGGCGAGAGTTATACCAACCCCACTCTTCACATCGACGGCGCTGATGCGTGGTTTACTGTTTGACAGGGTTTTCGCAAGTAACTGCTCAGCTCTTAGCTTTTGGCTTTTCAGGCTTCAATCTGTGACTTGTAAACTCAGACTGGAAACTCGTCAAGTCTCACGTTTTACATATTTATCTTACTGGTGACAAGTTAAAGTATTTTGTGCTTTGCAATACCTTCGCCAAAATCCGGAAACCGAAAAGAACTGCAGACAAACAAGGATTATGAGCTCAAACCTGAAGCAAGGAATTAAAATGCCATCCGCACAATCCGCACCCAATTTTAATTCATAGTAGCTGTTGCTGTCATTCCCGCGAAAGCGGGAATCCACCTATTTCACTCGACGATTCCTACCTACACGTGAATGACACTTGAGCACACAATTTGGTGACAATGTCGTTTCTTACCAGTGATCTGGTGTAAGTTAATTGGGGATACACTTTTCTTCCCTTATATTCTGTTCATGTGAAGTGCACAAATGAACCATTCATCGTCAGACCACACTGTTCCTAAGCGCAGCCAGCACACAGATCCGCACCGAAAACTCATTCTTTTTGTTGTCATATTCTCTTTGATTGTTCAATCTGTCTATATCTATCGCGTTATTGATGGAGATTTTTTTCTGCCAGATGATGCATACTATTATCTTTCCCTGGCGCGCAACGTTTCTGAGGGAAATGGTCCCAAAGTCGACTCGTTCAATAACACTACGGGATTTCAACCATTATGGGGAGCAATCTGCATCTGTGCATTCATGCTTATCCATAATGATGCCATGGCTGTTTTGAGTCTACTGCTGGTTAGCTTGCTGGCCGAGTTAGTTACAGTATGGCTCTTGTATCGATGGATGTCAGATCTGGCTCTGCCTGCAACGGCTATCGTGTTAATGACCTGTTGGTGGACATTATCTTCTCAGACCATGCTCAACATGTTAAATGGGATGGAAACCAATCTGAGCATCTTGTTTGTAATGGCAGTCTATTATTCACTGAAGTCTAAGAATGCCTGGATAACAGGTTTGCTATGTGGCATGGCGGTATTGGCCCGCATTGATGCCCTGGTCTTAGTAATCAGCATAACACTGGTGTGGCTTTACCAGAGACAGCTTAAAAATATCTTGGTTTTGTGGTTATCTATTTTCTTAGTTGCATTGCCTTGGATGATTTTCGCGTCAAGCATAGGCAAGCCACTGATCCCGGAAAGCGGGCAAGCCGTACGGCTATTGACTCTGTCTGCTAAAGGGCTTCCTTACCACCCTGTCAGTGTATCAATATGGAGAAATCCGGCTTTCCACTGGAGACAATTGGTCAGCTTTGTCAATTTCCTGGGATGGAACACGATTGCTTTATATCCTTTCAGCTTGTTCCCGGACCTGTCAGCCGTTCTGGTTTGCCTGTCTATTATTTTAGTCATGATACGACTTAGAAATGTGCATACTGTCGCCATCTTTCTGCTGCATATTGTCGGATTGATTGCCGCCTACAGCCTGTTTGTTGGTGGTTATTGGTTTCATTTTCGCTATACAGCCTCCATAGGCCTGCTATTTTCCGCGCTCCTTGTTGGCATTTTTTACCAACGGGTGAGTCAAAAGCTGCTTACGAGAATATACGCCATTTTTGTATCAGCTGGCGTTATTGTTTTGCATATTCTGTTCAACCCCCTACTCAATACCCACAGCATGGGCCTCTCTTTGACTTCAGGGGGACAGGGTTTTTACGACAGCACCATATGGATGAATCAGAATATTCCATCAACCTCAATAGTTGGAGCATTTCAAACAGGCATCGTCAGCTATTACAGTGATTTTTCAGTCCTCAATTTGGATGGCAAGGTCAACGATGATGCTTATGTCGCACTAAGAGACAACACTATGTGGCAGTATCTTTGCCAAAGTGAGGTTGATTACGTAGTAGATTGGCCAAGTTTTATCGATGAGCTTCTGATCAGGCGTTCGTCTCACTGGGAAGACGATAATCTCACCCAGATCAAGCAGATGGCAGAAGTCAGTATATATAAAGTCAACCGTGCTAATTGTTCAGCTGCCGACAAATGAACAGCGAAATCGGAAATAGCGTCCCATCTTGCTTTACCAGCCTTGTGTTCTGCTCATCCCATCACATCGAGCAAACGTGGTTTCAAATGGCAAACGGATGAGCCTTCTACGTGATTTCCAGCATACGCTGCACACACTCGACGTCACCCCCGGCACCCCAATCATCCTGGGTGTCTCCGGCGGTGTTGATTCGCTGGTCATGCTGCACCTGTTCGCCCAATCGCGCGAGGGTCTGGGGATGCAGCTGCACGTCCTCCACGTCGATCACCGCATCCGGGGCAAGGAAGCTCAGGCCGATGCCCGCTCCGTCGCTTCCACGTGCAAAGAATGGGGCGTGCCATGCCGCATCGAGGAGATCGATGTGCCCGCGCTGGCTGCCCGGCGCAAGATCGCTCTGGAGGAAGCTGCCCGTCTGGCCCGCTATACTGCGCTCGGCATGGAGGCCACGCGGCTGGGTGCATCGATGGTTGCCGTGGCCCACAACGCCGACGACCAGGCCGAGACGGTTCTCATGCACCTGCTGCGCGGGAGCGGCCTAGGAGGGCTGCGGGGCATGCTGCCGGTTTCGCCCCTCTCCGATTACCATCTGCTGGAGCCTCTGGCTGCCCATGTCAAACTGATCCGTCCATTGCTGGGCATTCCACGCGCGGACATCGAGGCTTACGCCGCGAAGCAGGGCCTAAAGCCACGCTTCGACCGCTCTAACCTAGATACCACTTACTTCCGCAACCGCATGCGCCACGAGATCATCCTCATGCTGGAGACGGTCAACCCCAACCTGCGGTTGATGCTCGGGCATACGGCCTCGGTCATCGCGGCCGACTACGAGATCGTCATCCGCCAGGTCGATGCGGCCTGGCAGTCTGTTGTGCTTGAAGAGACTGACGAGCACGTGCGCCTCGATCTGGCTAAGTGGCGTGAGCTGCCACTGGCCCTCCAGCGCGGGACGATCCGCAAGGCAGCCTTCCGCTTGAGGGCATCGCTGCGTGATGTGAGCTACAAGCCTGTCGAAGCCGCCGTCGAGGTAGCGCGCAGCGGCCCAACCGGCGCCCAATCGACACTGCCCGATGGTCTGACGTTGTGCGTGGGCTACAACACTATGACAATCACCGCCGGTCGACCGCCGCTCCCCGACTGGCCGCTGCTCCCAGTTGATACAGAAATCGCGATAAAGGAACCAGGCGAGATCGACCTACCGGGGTCAGACTGGCGGTTCAGGCTGAGCACCTTCGATACTCGCCGCTCCGGCCCGGCCTGGGACGCCCTGCTGGCCGACCCCTGGGCAGCGCCGCTGAGTGTAAAGACGCTCGATGCCCCCATCAGCCTGCGCACCCGCCACCCCGGCGACCGTTTTCGCCCGCAGGGCGCAGGCGGAACAAAGAAGATCGCCGAGTTCATGATCGATGCCAAGATACCCGCCCCTTGCCGCGCCTCCTTGCCGCTGCTGGTGGTGGGCGATCAGATTGCCTGGGTATGCGGCTGGCGCGTCGATGAGCAGTTTGTGGTCGGGCCGAAGACGAAGCACGTGTGGCTGGCCCGCTTCGAGAAGGTGGAGTAATCAGTTCCTTGACAATGTCACATTGGACAAATGCTCTACATCGATGCTGGTTGCTCTACATCGACGCTGGTTACGGATGTTCATCCGTAACCGGTAAAGTGCAGATTTTAATCTGCGAGTGTTATCACCCCAATAGATCCTGGCATCTTGAGCATGTCGTCGGATT
>JAFGMS010000483.1 GCA_016927375.1 Anaerolineae bacterium | reverse complement strand
CTCGATGAGTGTCAGCTCCACCAGGATGCTGTGTCCTTCAAAGCTGGTATCGACCTGCACGTAGGCATTGCCGTCATACTCAGCCTGATTGACGGTGATGGTGTTTGGCACGTCCTGCGCACACAGGAAGGGATCGTATCCCCCGCCGCGCTCGTCGAATGAGGCCACGATTGCGTCGTAGCGCTCGATCATCTCAGGCCCCAGCTCCTGGCGCGACCGGTACGAGCCGTCTACCATCGGATTGTGGTGCTCTTGAGTGTCCGGGTCGAACTGACCGTAGCCAATCGCCCAGGTGTAGAAGCTTTCGACGACTGCTTCCGGCGATTGGGCCGGCTCCTTGGCCGCAGCGCCAGGGACTGCACAGCCGCTCAGTACCACACCAAACAAAACCATCGCGACAACCATCATGAAACCAGCCGTTTTGTTAGACATATCTTTGCATCTCCTTTGTTAAGGTGTATCGAACCGTTTACACCTCTATAGTAGGCTGAAAGCGGGCTTGGCGAGCCGTGCAACAAGAGGGTTGGCAAACTGCCTGTGGAGCGAGTTAGGAACCTGTCCGGGTGGATAGGGAGGATAAGGGACACGTCAGTATGATAGTGGTACCCGTGCCTTTCACGCTGTCAAGAGCCAGCGATGCGCCAATGGCTGCGGCCCGCTCATGCATGATGCTCAGGCCGAAGTGTCCGGCAGGGGTATGCTGCGGGTCAAAGCCTTGCCCGTCATCCTCAATGGTGAGGATAAGTGTGTCTTCGATGCTTCTCAGCCGGACGGTGACCCGGCTGGCCGCGGCGTGCCGGGCGGCATTCGTCAGCGCTTCCTGGGTGATCCGGTAGAGGGCAATCTTGACATCGGCAGGCAGCGGCCCTACATCTTCAACCTGTGTCTCTACAGGGAGCCGGTAGCGCCCGGTAATCGCCTGGGCAAGCTGCTGGAACAGCTCGCCCAGCTCAGCCTGGAGCAGCCGCTCTGGGCGCAGCTCGACGAGCAAGGTCCGCAGCTCTGCATGGGCGCCGCGTGTTAGTTCGCCCAGTACTTTGATCTGCTCTCGTGCTTTATCCGGCTGCTTTTCGAGCAAGGAAGGCAGCACATCGGTAATCAGGCCGGCAGAGAACAGTGTCTGCGATACGGCATCGTGCAGCTCGCGGGCTAAACGGTTGCGCTCGGCCAGCGTGGCTTCTTGATGGGCCTGCTTGTGACGGGCGATCTGGTCAAGCATGCTCTGAAAATCGCGAAGCAGGTGCCATGCCTCCGACTCGGGACGGAAGTCTGCAACAGGCACAACCGGCAGGGTATCCGGCTCGTGGCGGACTTGACGGAACAGCTCGGTCAGGATGCGGTAGCTCATGGCAATTGGACGCAGCGCCAGCCAGACGATGCCAAGGATAAGAAGGAGTACGCCCAGCGCGAGCAGCAGTGAGGTGGTGGCATAAGCCTGGTTATCTGCCTCGATGTCTCCCATGTACATGCCCGCTCCCACCAGGACATCCCATTCAGGAATGTTGACGATATAGGAGATCTTGCGTTCAGGTACATCACTGCCGGGAGGAACGTACCAGTATTCAACGAAGCCTTGGCTCTCGGCTGTGGCAACCTCGATCATTTCCCGGACGAAGTAAGTACCCTTCACATCCGTCAGATCGTACTGGTTGGTGTATTCCAACTCCTGCTCAAACGGCTGTACCAGGACAACGCCGCTGTTGGTGATCATAAACAGGTAGTTTTCTCCCAGCCGGTACCGGTATGTCATCTCGCGCAGGGTGATGGCCCCATCACGGCGGAGCTGTTCCATCGATGAGGTGCCGCTATCGATGTAGTCCTCATTCCTGAACGGCTCGAGTGAAGCCAGCCCCAGATCGACAATGCGCTGAAGCTCGCTTTTCCGCACATCGAGCAAGCGCTGCGTGTAGCTGTTGATGAAATACATCGATAGGGCTATGTAGCCGCCACAAACAAGGATAATGGCAATACCCACCCGGAGCATACTGCCACTCAATAGCCGGGATAGTCTTGATTGACCGGCGCGTGAAGACATATCAGAAACCGTGATAGACAAATGAATCGAGCATGGTTTTGATGATGGCCTCTATCCCCGGATCGACCGGGCCTTCACGGCTGATGACCCGGAGGGCTACCCGGAAGGCATCGTCGGTCGGCTGTAGGATGATATAGTAATGCTCGCCTCCAAATTGTTCTTCGCTCAAGACCTGGTATCCGGCGGCGGTTCGCAGCGTCTGGCCGGATGCCGGTTCCGGGAACACAAGCCGGTATTCCGATAGCGTTCCGGTGCTGAGCACCAGCGCCACCGGGAGCAGCCCGTCTTGATCGGAAAAGGTTACATAGCCCTCGACCGGATCGATGTCACGCGGATCGTCGACGGTGGTTTCGTGGACGATCCAGCCGCCGGGGTAATCTACCTCAAAGCCATAGTCCTGATTTTGGTAGCGCAGCCACTTGCTTTCAGGTTCGGAAGGCAGGGCTGTCGGCGGCGGCGATTGGGGTATCGAGGATTTGCTGCCCAGGCAGGTAATATTATCGATCAGCCATCCGTCGTTTTCACGGATCATCTGCACATCTATCCTGGTAGCAGACGTTCCAGGGAAGCCGGCGTAGACCCTGATGGTGGCCTGGCTGCCGGACGACCGGATGGTTTCAAACGAAAATTCAGATGGACGATCTTGCGCGCAGACGAATGGATCGTACCCGCCTCCTTGCGGATCGAAGGAAGCCAGTATGGCGTCGATGCCGCTCACGAGGTCATCGGTCATGTACTGGCGCAGTGTGCTGTTGTCTTTGTAGGCTCTGGT